>NZ_JBRREB010000034.1:0-53179 GCF_056759995.1 Stenotrophomonas sp. STEN030
TTTGATTGTTTTTTGTGTCCGTCAAACCCGACTCCCCGGTTTGTTCTATAACCACCAGCTTCGGGGCTAAGGCCGCTCCCACAAATGCAGGCGGGATAGCGCACACCGGTTTGTAGGAGCGGCGTAAGCCGCGAAGCCGACCCAGTATCCGAGCAGGCGGGCTCTGCGTTCTCTTGGAAGATCTGGTTCCTTCGATTTTGGTTCCATGCAAGCCGACTGCCCCGAGGTGTTCAAGCACCACCAGCTTCGAGGCTGACGCTGCTCCTACAAAACAGGAGCGGCGTCAGCGGTCCAAAAAGAAAGGCGGCCATCGGCCGCCTTTCGGGTAGTGCTGGAAACCACCAGGCCACTCAGCGCGGCGAAGCCACCGCGCGATCGGAAGACGCGCCTTTCTTGCCGCCGCGTGCCGGAGCCGCATCCTCGGCCATCAGGTTGTCGCTGCCAAAGTCGGTGTCCACGTCCAGCCAGCGCTGTGTCGGCAAACCGATGGCGCGATCGAGGATGGTCGGCATCATGCCGCTGGGCAGACTGCTTTCGCCGTTCCACATGATGGCGATGCCAAGATCACGTTCCGGCAGCAGCGCGACCAGGCCGCGATAGCCCTGTACCGCGCCTGCGTGGAAGACCACCTGGTGACCGGAGTAGTCGATTACGCGCCATCCCAGCGCATAGCCTGCCGAGTCCAGGCGCTGGTGACGCCAGCCCGAGCGCATTTCGCCTGGGGTATTGACCAGTGGCGCATGCAGCGTTGCCAGCAACGGTGCCGGCAATACATCCGGACGGTGGCCGGTGTGGGCCAGCAGCCACTGCGCCATGTCGCTGGCACTGGCGTTGACGCCAGCAGCAGGTGCGACGCGGTAGTAGGTGGGCTTGGGCGTCAGCGACACCCAACCGTTGCGGCTGCGCACGTGCGGACGCGCCCAGCGTGAGCTGGCCTGGATACCGGCCAGGCCGAGGCTGGCATCGTTCATGCCCAGCGGCTTGAGGATGCGCTTTTCAACGGCCTGCTCGTAGAAGCTGCCCGAGGCCGCAAACACCACATCGCCGACCAGGCTGAAGGCGACGTTCTGGTAGGAATAGCATTCACCCGGCGCGCACTTCAGCGGCGCGGTGGCCAGCTTCTGGGTCAGCGAGTAGTAGTCGGCATTGGCCTCGACATCGCGGTCATAGGCATTGCTGGTAAGGCCGACGCGCTGGCTCAGTACATCGGCCACGGTCAGCTTGTCGGTTGCCTCAGGCGTAGCCAGGCGGAAGCCTGGTACGTAATCAGTGACCTTGCTGTCCCAGCGCAGGGTGCCGTCGTTGACCAGCAGGCCGGCCATGGTGCCGGCGAAGGCCTTGGACAGCGACGCCAGACGGAACACGGTATGCGCGTCCACTTCCTGCGGATTGCTGATATCGGTAACGCCATAACCACGTGCCGACAACACGCGGCCGTTCTGGACGATGGCCATGGCCATGCCGGGAACGCGGTTGCCGTAGGTCAACTGCTCGGCCAGTGATTCGATGGCGGCGACATTGAAGTCGGCCGGCAGCGGTTGCACCTGGTCCGGGCGCAGCGCGGTGCGGTAAGGCATCGGCTGCGTCGGTGATTGGTTCGGCGCGTTCTCCAGGTTCACCGGGAATGACGCAGCTGCTGGCATGGCGGCCGGTAGCGTGGTCTGGGTCGGAGTCTGCGCGGTAGACGACAATGCGAAGGGCATCAACACCCCAAGCAATCCCGATGCCACCGGGCGAATGTGCCGGCGCGTGCTCTTGTCTTTCATCGTGATCGGTGCCTGTAAGCTACTGCTGTGGGCGATTCTAGCGCCGCTTTTCACCATTGCACAAACGGGGAGAGAATGAATGGGCATCGCGTTGATATTGCTGGTCTTTCTTGTGGTGGTTGTCGCAGTTGTCGCTGTGGGTGTCGGGATCTATAACGGGCTGGTGCGTTCACGTAACGCCTATAAGAATGCATTTGCGCAGATCGACGTGCAGTTGCAACGGCGTTTTGACCTGATTCCGAACCTGGTGGAGACCGCCAAGGCCTATATGGGCCACGAGCGGCAGACCCTGGAAGCAGTGATCGCAGCGCGCAGCGCGGCGCAGTCAGGTTTGGCTGCAGCCAAGGCCGATCCGGGCGATCCGGCTGCGATGGCGCAGCTGGCGGCCTCGCAGGGGCAATTGAACGGCGTGCTGGGCAGGTTGATGGCGGTGGCCGAGGCCTACCCGGAGCTGAAAGCCAACCAGAACATGATGCAGCTCAGCGAAGAGCTCTCCAGCACCGAGAACAAGGTCGCCTTCGCGCGGCAGGCGTACAACGATGCGGTGATGGGCTACAACAATCGCCGCGAGACGTTCCCGGCCAATGTATTTGCCGACATGTTCAATTTCGCCACGGCTGCGCTGCTGGATATTCCGCTGGAGAAGCGCGAGCAGGTGCGCGAGGCGCCCAAGGTGCAGTTCTGAATCTGGCGCAGGCGTAACAGGGGCGCGGGATGAATTTCTTCGAACATCAGGCCCAGGCGCGGCGTAACTCCGGGCGGCTGGTGCTGCTGTTTGCGCTGGCGGTGCTGGCCATCGTGCTGATGGTGGACGCGCTGGTGTGGATCGGTACCGGCAGCGTGCGCGGCGTGCTGTGGAGCAGCGTGTTGACGCTGGCGGTGATCGGCCTGGCCTCGCTGTACCGGATCAGCTCGCTACGCGGGGGCGGCGAGGTGGTGGCCGTGCAGATGGGCGGCACCGAAGTGCCCGCCGATACCCGTGATCCAGCATTGCGGCGGCTGTGCAATGTGGTGGAAGAGATTGCCATTGCCTCCGGCGTGCCGATGCCGCGCCTGTATGTGCTGGAGCAGGAAGCGGGCATCAATGCGTTTGCCGCTGGCTATTCGCCAGCCGATGCGACCATCGCGGTTACCCGCGGTACCTTGCAGCGGCTCAACCGCGATGAGCTGCAAGGCGTGATCGCGCACGAGTTCAGCCACATCCGCAACGGCGACATGCGTTTGAACATCCGCTTGATGGGCGTGTTGTTCGGCATCTTGATGCTCAGCGTGATCGGCAAGCGCGTGCTGATGCATATGGGGGCTGGCCGCGCGCGTTTCGGTCGCAGTGTCGGGCCGGTGTTCCTGTTGATGCTGATCGGCTTGGCGGGCATCGCAATCGGCAGTATCGGCGTGTTGTTCGGGCGGCTGATCAAGGCGGCGGTATCGCGTCAGCGCGAAATCCTCGCCGATGCCTCGGCGGTGCAGTTCACCCGCCAGACGCAGGGCCTGGCCGGCGCGCTGAAGAAGATCGGTGGGCTCGACGACGGCTCGCATCTGGCTGACCGTGCCGGTGCCGAGGAAGTCAGCCATATGCTGTTTGGCGAGGGCTTGCGTCTGTCCAGCTGGTTCGCCACCCATCCGCCGCTGGTTGAACGCATCCAGCGCTTGGAGCCGTCATTCCGCGCCGAACAGCTGCAGAGACTTCGCGGCGACTGGTCCGCTGCGCCGCCCGACGGGCTGGCCGAGGATCGCGTGCTGGGCCTGGCGGGGCGCGATGCAGTGAGCGTGGATACGCTGCTGCCGCCGTTGCAGGGACTGCAGCGAGTGTCCGTTGATCCGGTACTGGTTGCTGCACAGGTAGCGACGCCTGCCGACGACGATTACCAGCAGGCAGTGCGCCTGGCCGGTAGTCTGCCGCTGCCATTGCGTGCATTGGCCGGCGATCGTGGCGCGGCACAACCGCTGTTGCTTGCAATGTTGCTGGACGTGGATGCCGCGGTCGCTGCCCGCCAGCGCGAAGCAGTGAGCGCGCAACTGGGCGAGCCGATGGCCGCCAGCATAGTGAGCATCGCGGCGGGCCCGTTGCGCGAGTTGCACGCTGCGCTGCGGCTGCCATTGGCGGCCTTGGCATTCCCGACCCTGCGCAGCTTGCCGCGCCCACAGCTGGCTGCGTTCATGGGTTGCATTGACGCACTGACCCATGCGGACGGGCGCATCTCATTGTTCGAATACTGCCTGTCGCGCTTGTTGCTGGTGCAGGTGCAGGCAGCCTTGGATCCATCGCGTCACCTGCATTTCGGCCGCCGCAAAGCCAGTGGCGTGCAGCGTGAGTTCGCCATCCTGTTGTCGGTGGTGGCGCGCGCCGGCAACCCCGGCGACGAAGCGGGCGCGCGTCGCGCCTACCTGGCCGGCCTGCAGCGCATCCTGCCGCAGGATCATCTGCCGTACGCGCCGCCCGCCGCCGGCGTGCTGGCTCTGGATGCAGTCTGGGCACCCTTGGATTCGATGGACCCGCTGGCCAAGCAGCTGCTGGTGGAGGCGGTGACCGCAACGGTGAGTCACAACCAGCGCATCAACATCGCCGAGGCCGAGTTGCTGCGGACGATCTGCGCTACCTTGCATTGCCCCTTGCCAGCGATGCTGCAGGTGGCGTGAGCAGCTTGTCTCCCTTCCTTGGCCGCTTGTCTCCCTCCCTTTCGCCAAAAGCGAAGGGGAGGGCCGGGGAGGGGTGTGCTTTCTGCCTCTGCTTGCTTCTCCCTGACAACAACCACTGGGCCTCACCCCAGCATCAACCCCGCTGCTCGCTCCGCAATCATGATGGTCGGTGCATTGGTGTTGCCGCTCACCAATGTCGGCATCACCGAGGCATCGATCACCCGCAACCCGTCGACGCCACGCACCCGCAGCTGCGGGTCGACCACGGCCGCGTCGTCGCTGCCCATGCGGCATGTGCCGATCGGGTGGTAGATGGTCTCGGCCTTGGCGCGGATGAAAGCTTCCAACCCGGCATCGTCCAGGTGCTCATCGGCGGGGAACAGCGCGGACTTCCGCCACGGTGCAAACGCCGGTTGCTGCAGGATGTCGCGGCTCAGGCGTGCGGCCTCGATCATCATCTTCAGATCGAAGCCTTCGGCATCGCTGAGGTAGTTGGCCTGGATGCGCGCTGGTGCAGCCGGGTCGGCGCTGGCCAGGCTGATACGGCCACGGCTGCGTGGATGTAGATAACAGGCGTGCAGGGTGTAGCCGTCGCCGGGCAGGCGATTGCGGCCGTGGTTGTCCAGCATTGCCGGGACGAAATGGAACTGGATGTCAGCGCGCTCGTCCGGCGCGAAACGCGAGCGAACGAAGCCGCCGGCTTCGGCCACATTGCTGGTGCCAGCACCCTGATGCCCGCGCAGGAAGTAGTTCAAGCCGATCATGATCTCGCTGGCGCGGTCGTAACTGACGCCGGGAACGCTGCGGTACAGCGTGCAGATATCCAGATGGTCCTGCAGGTTGGCACCAACGCCGGGTTGGTCGAGCTGAACCTCAATGCCTTGCGCACGCAGCGCATCGGCTGGGCCGATGCCGGACAGCATCAGCAACTGCGGAGAGTTGATCGCACCGGCGCTGAGCAGCACTTCTGCGGCCGCGTGGTATTGCTGACGCTGCCTGCCCAGGCGCAGGTGCACGCCGGTAACGCGACCTGCGTCGATCTGCAGCCGTTCCACCAACGCACCGGTGATCACCTGCAGGTTGGCGCGCGAACGCACTGGGGTGAGATAGGCGGCCGCTGAGGAGCAACGAGCGCCATCCTTCTGCGTTACCTGATACAGGCCTACGCCTTCGTGGTGAGGACCGTTGAAGTCGTTGTTGTGTGCATGGCCAGCCTGCTGCCCGGCGGCAATGAAGGCGTCGCTGAGTGGATTGACGTGGCGCAGGTCGGCCACCTGCAGCGGGCCGTCGGCGCCGTGCAGCGTATCGGCGCCACGCGCATTGCCCTCACTGTGGCGGAACCATGGCAGCACGCTGTCCCAGTTCCACCCGTTGGCACCGGCGGCTGCCCAGCGGTCGTAGTCGCCGGGTACGCCGCGCACATAGCACATGGCATTGATCGAACTGGAGCCGCCCAGCACCTTGCCGCGCGGCCACCACAGGCGGCGGTTGCCCAGCGCGGGCTCCGGTTCGGTGTCGTAGCTCCAGTTGACCTGGCGGTTGTTGACCAGGCGTGCGATGCCGGCCGGCATATGGATGAAAGGGTGCCAGTCGCGTGGCCCGGCCTCGATCAGCAGCACTCGTATCTGCGGGTCGGCGCTGAGCCGGTTGGCCAATACACAGCCGGCCGAACCGGCGCCGACGATGATGTAGTCGAATTCCTTCCCAGCTTCGCTCACAGTCTTCTCCGTCCCGAGTCACTCAGGATAGAACGGCGCGTTGTGCCGGAGTAAGCCCTGTCGCACTGGCGATGTTGCAGTGCATTAGATAACGTACGCGCTCTGCCGAGTCCCACCGGAGTTCCCCGATGCCGCCGTCCTCTCGCCACCCGCTGCGCCGGGGTGCCGCATGACCGTTTCGCGCAGACCCGGCGCTGTGTCACGCCTGTTGCTTGCGCTGCGCGGCTCGCCGCCGCTGTGGTGGTCGTTCCTGTACTTCTTCTGCCTGCTCAGCGGCTACTACGTGCTGCGCCCGGTGCGTGAGGCAATGGCGGCCTCGGCGGACATGGAGGCCTTGTTCCCGACAGGGTTGATCACGTGGTTTGCCAGCCATGGCATGCCGCTGAAGGACTTCACCCTGCAGTTCCTGTTCTCCTGCGTGTTCCTGATCATGCTGGTGCTGCAGCCGCTGTATGGCTGGCTGGTCAGCCGCTATCCGCGGCGGGTGTTCCTGCCGCTGGTGTATGGCTTCTTCATCTTCACCCTGTTCGTGTTCTACGCGATGTTCAGCGCAAACATCCCGGGGCGGGGCATGGCGTTCTTCTTCTGGATTACCGTCTTCAACCTGTTCGCGGTGGCGGTGTTCTGGAGCTTCATGGCCGACGTGTTCTCCAACGTGCAGGCGCGTGCGTTCTACGGCTATATCGGCGCGGCCGGCACGGTGGGGGCGTTCCTCGGGCCGATCATCACCAGTTCGCTGGTGCAGCGGGTCGGCATCGCCAACCTGATGTTGGTTTCTGCCGCGTTCCTGTCGATCTGCCTGTTCTGCATCTGGAAGTTGCGACCTTGGGCGGTGCAGCGTGAACGCGAGCAGCAGTTGGCCGACGGTGAGCAACCGATGGGTGGCAGCGTGTTTGACGGACTGAAGCTCATCGCACGCGAGCCGCTGCTGCGTTGGTTGGCGTTGATGGTGGTCTTCGGGGTCGGCGTGGGCACCATGTTGTACAACGAGCAGGCTGCGATCGTACGTCGCATGATCACCGATCCGGCGGCCAGTACCGCGTTCTATTCGCGCATCGACCTGGCGGTGAATGCCTTGACCCTGATCATCCAGCTGGGCCTGACCCGCTGGTTGCTGTCTCGTTATGGCGTGGCACCGGCGCTGTTGATTCCGGGTTTCGCGATCATCGTCGGCTTCTCGATAGCGGCAGCGTCACCGTTGCCGGTGATGGTGGCGGTGATCCAGGTGCTGACCCGCGCAAGCGAATTCTCATTGGGCAAACCCGCTCGCGAGACGATCTATACGCGGGTGGACCGGCAATGGCGGTACAAGGCCGGTGCGGCAATCGATACCGTTGTTTACCGTGGTGCCGACCTGACCTTCGCCTGGGTACACAAGGGCTTGTCCCTGTTTGGTTCGCAGGCGGTATTCGTCGGCGGTGCCGCAGTGGCGGTGATGATGACGTTGTCGGCGCTGGGCGTCTTGCGTGAAGAGAAGAAGCTGCCGCAGGATCGCTGAGTGATTACCCCGCGGCGGGTTGCCGCTGTGCTGCGAGGATGAGATGGCGATGAGCGTTTTGGGCGTGAGTGCAATGGTGGTGACGCTGCTGGTAGCGGCGTTGCACGTGTATTTCCTGGTGTTGGAAATGTTCCTGTGGACCAAGCCGCAGGGTTTGAAGACCTTCCGCAATACGCCGGAGAAGGCGCAGGCAACGCGAGTGCTCGCGGCAAACCAGGGGCTGTATAACGGCTTTCTTGCGGCAGGAATCATTACCGGACTGGTGCTGGCGCAGCCGGTGCTGGTGACGTTCTCGCTGATCTGCGTGTTGGTGGCCGGTGCCTATGGCGCGTACAGCGTCAGCCCGCGCATCTTCTACGTGCAAGCGGTGCCGGCAATCGTCGCGTTGCTGCTACGCGCGCTGTAGTGCCGAGCCATGCTCCGCAAGGGGCGTTACCGATAGATCCACATGTAGTGCCGAGCCATGCTCGGCAGAGGCATTACCCGTAGAGCCCCTGCCGAGCATGGCTCGGCACTACATTGGGGTTTGCTTGTAAGGCCCCTGCCGAGCGTGGCTCGGCACTACGGGTCATGCCTTCTTTGGCGATACCCACATCGCGATGCGGGCCTGGAAGACTTCGATGCCCTTGGTATCGGTCACCCGTACGAGCACCGGCAGGTCGTAGCCCTCTCCCGCACTGACGATGGGTGATTCCGGCATCGCTACCGCTGTCAGCATACCCAGCGCCTTGGCTTGGTACTTCACTTCCATGCCCTTCGGAATCCAGCGCATGTCGCCGGGCAGGCTGGCGTCCACCATCACCCCGCCGACCAGTTCGGCAAGATTGCACATCGCGATCGCATGCACCGTGCCGATGTGGTTGCTGATGCGGCGGCGCTGGCGGATCACGCCTTCGCAACGGCCCGGCTCCAGCACGGTGATCAGCGGCGAGATGCTGGCGAAATAGGGTGCCTTGAAGCAGACCGCGCGCGAGAACAGCCAGTTGCCGGCGGGCCAGCGGGTAAAGCGACGGTATAGCGAGAGCAAGGGCGCAGTCATGGCGTGGTGTCCTGATATGAAAACGGCGGGCACAAGGCCCGCCGTCTGTACTGCATGTGGATTGGCTTACGCGGCCTGCTGCGGCTGCGGGCGCTGTTTGCCCGGCAGGTCGTAGTAGCCGGCCGAACGCAGTTCGTGCGGTTCGAAGTCGTCCACGGTGATGGTGTCCATGGTCAGCTCGCGCAGTTCTTCCAGCAGCTTGCGCTCGTCCTGGGTGATCACGCCCTCGGCTACTGCTTCATCCAGCTGGGCAGCGAAGGTCAGGGCTTCGATGCCCTTGGTCTTCAGCGCCTTGATGAACTTGCGCTCCACCGGCTCGGCCATGATCGCCTTGGACAGGTAGCTGTTGATGCGGCCACCCGGGTTGTTCTCGCACGGGGTCAGGAACACGCCCTGGGCCAGGCGGTCACGGGCCTCGCCCGGTGCCATCAGCGTTGCGGCAACGCGGCGGCTCAGGCGATCGCCCGGTGCCTCGGCACGACGGCCGAACGGGAAGATCAGTGCCCACATCAGCCAGCCGATCGGACGGATCGGGAAGTTGCGCAGGGCAGCCGACAGCGATTCCTCGATCTTGTGCACGCTGTCGTGGAAGGCCCAGGCCAGCAGCGGCTGGTCAGCGCTCGGTGCACCTTCGTCGTGGTAACGCTTGAGCATGGCGCTGGTCATGTAGATGTGGCTGAGCACATCACCGAGGCGACCCGACAGCGATTCCTTGAACTTGAGTTTGCCGCCGAGCGTCATCATCGAGATGTCGGCCATCAATGCAAGGTTGGCCGAGTAACGGTCGAGCTTGCGGAAGTAGCGGCGGGTGTAAGCGTCGCCCGGGGCGGCACCGAAGCGCGCACCGGTCAGGCCGAACCACAGCGAACGCACGGCGTTGGAGATGCCGAAACGGACGTGGCCGAACAGCGCCTGGTCGAATTCACGCAGGCCGGCCTTGCGGTCTTCATCCTGCGCGGCCTTCATTTCCTTCAGCACCCATGGGTGGCAGAGGATGGCACCCTGGCCGAAGATCAGCAGCGAGCGGGTCATGATGTTGGCACCTTCCACCGTGATGGCGATCGGTGCGGCCTGCCAGCTGCGGCCGGCAAAGTTGCGCGGCCCGAGGATGATGCCCTTGCCGCCGATCACGTCCATCACGTCGGAAATGACTTCGCGGCTCATGTTGGTGCAGTGGTACTTGGCGATCGCCGACGGCACCGACGGCACGTCGCCACGGTCAACCGCGGCTGCGGTCGCCTGCGACAGCGCGCTGATCTTGTACGCCTTGCCGCCGATGCGGGCCAGCGCTTCTTCCACACCTTCAAAGCGGCCGACCGACAGGCCGAACTGCTTGCGGATGCGTGCGTAGGCACCGGTCACCACCGCGCCGGCCTTGGCACCGCCGGACGCGGTGGAGGGCAGGGTGATGGAACGACCAACGGCCAGGCACTCATTGAGCATGTTCCAGCCCAGGCCACGCTTCTCGGCACCGCCGATCAGCTGGCTCATCGGGATGAACACGTCCTTGCCGCGGACCGGGCCGTTCTGGAAGGTGGAGTTCAGCGGGAAGTGGCGACGGCCGATTTCCACGCCATCGGTGTCACGCGGCAGCAGTGCCAGGGTGATGCCGATGTCCTTGGTATCGCCGAGCAGGCCGTCCGGGTCGTACATGCGGAAGGCCATGCCGATCAGGGTCGCGACCGGGGCCAGCGTGATGTAGCGCTTGTCGAAGGTCAGCTTCAGGCCCAGTACTTCCTCGCCCTTCCACATGCCCTTGCAGACGATGCCGAAGTCGGGAATCGAGGTCGCATCGGAGCCGGCGAACGGGCCGGTCAGGCCGAAGCAGGGCACTTCCTGGCCGATGGCCAGGCGCGGCAGGTAGTAATCCTTCTGCTCCTGGGTGCCGTAATGGTTGAGCAGTTCGCCCGGGCCCAGCGAGTTGGGGACGCCGACGGTGGAGCTGACTACGCTCGACACCGAGGCCAGCTTCTGGATCACCTTGTGGTGGGCCAGTGCGCTGAAGCCCAGGCCGCCGTATTCCTTCGGGATGATCATGCCGAAGAACTTGTTCTTCTTGATGAACTCCCACATGTCCGGCGGCAGGTCCGCGTGTACATGGGTGATCTCGAAGTCGTTGACCATCTTGCACAGTTCTTCCACCGGGCCATCCAGGAAGGCCTGTTCTTCGGCGGTGAGCTGCGGCTTTGGATAGTTGAGCAGGATGTTCCAGTCCGGGTCACCGGTGAACAGCTCGCCTTCAAAACCGACCGAGCCGGTTTCCAGGGCGATGCGCTCGGTCTTGGATAGCGGCGGCAGCACTTTGCGGAACACGCCCATGAACGGTGCGGTGATCAGCGGCTTGCGCAGGAATGGCAGCAGCACCGGCACGCAGATCAGCGCAACGATGGCGGCAGCGACGATGATCGCGGTCTGGTTGACGCCGGCAAACCAGCAGATGGCCAGGGCCGCCACACTGATGACCGTCCATACGACGAGCCGCATGCGGTGGTAGGCAACAAAGGCACCTGCAAGCAGCAGGGCCAGGAAAGGTACGACGATGCTCATGGACGTGCTCCGGTAACGTGCTCGGTTCGGGCGGACGCTGCGGAAGGCAGTGCGTCCAGATAGTTCAACACAGCGGCGGTAAACGCATTGTTGTCATCGCCGGCCACCATGTGGGTGGCGTGGGGCAGATGGACATGCTGCGCGTGCGGCACCAGCGCCATGAATTCTTCAACGGTCTGCGGCGAGACCAGATCACTGCGACCGCCGCTGACCAGCAGCAGCGGGCATTGCACTTGTCGTGCGGCGTCGGCGATGACGCCCTGGTGCTGTTCGCTGTCGCGCGCCAGTTCGTTGACCAGGCGCGGGTCCCAATGCCAATTCCAGCGGCCGTCCTTGCCTGGGCGCAGCAGCGCACGCAGCGAATCTTCGCTCTTGCGCGGGCGGTGCGGCATGTAGGCGGAGATGGTGTCGGCAGCGGCCTGCAGCGAGGCGAAACCGTCCGGATGCGCGCTCATGAAAGCGAGGATGCGCTCCACGCCGCTGGTTTCCCAGCGCGGGGTGATGTCCACCAGCACCATTGCCGAGAACAGGCCCGGCCAGCGCGCTTCGGCCATCAGTCCGAACAGGCCGCCCATGGAAGCGGCGACCAATACCGGCGGGCGCGGCAGCTCGCCCGCTACCACGATCAGGTCATCGGTGAACTGATCGCCGTGGTAGGGCAGGTCGCTGGCATTCCAGTCCGAATCGCCATGGCCGCGCGCGTCATAGCTGAGCGTGGCGTGGCCTTCGGCGTTGAGCGTTTCTGCAGTTGCAGTCCATGCGCCGCGGGTCTGGCCGAAGCCATGCGCGAACAGGATGCAGGGTTGTTTTCCGCTGGTTCTGGACGCGCCCAGGCCAGCGCCATGCGCGCCTTCCAGTCGGATGTCTTCAGGGGAAACAGCTATAGAAGTTGGCGTAACCATACCTGATGGTATGGAATGGCCTGAATGGCTGTCAATACCTATGAGTATGGAAATGCTGGCTGGGGCGGGTGAGGGCGGCAGGCCTGATCATTTATTTGCCAGATTGTCCTTATTTTTGTTGCCTACATACTGCAACCAGTCCCCGCCGTATGGTTAAATCTGCCCATGAACGATTCTTCAGTTTCCAGCACCGAGTCCCGTAGCACGCGGAACAGCCGCCTGAGCGCGGATGACTGGGCGCAAGCGGCATTGGACTTGATCGCTGAACAGGGTGTAGGTGCGGTGGCGGTTGAACCGTTGGCCCGTCGCCTCGGTGTGACCAAGGGCAGCTTCTATTGGCATTTCCCCTCGCGCGACGCGCTGTTGCAAGCGGCCTTGGAGCGCTGGGAAGTTGTGGAACAGCAGCAGGTTTTCGGCAGCCTGGAAGAGGTGCCTGATCCGCGCACGCGGCTACGCGCGCTGTTCCAGTTGGTCGCCCACGAGGTCACCCCGCACGTGATCTACAGCGAACTGCTCAAGGCCTTGGACAACCCGATGGTGCGTCCGGTGATCGATCGTGTCTCGCAGCGGCGCATGGAATACCTGATCGCCTCGTTCCGCCAAGCCGGGCTCAGCTCCACCGATGCACGCCATCGCGCGCGGCTTGCCTATGCGGCGTACGTAGGCTTCCTGCAACTGTCGTTGCAGCTGCAGCAGCCCAAGCAGGCCCGCGAAGATTTCGAGGCCTATGTCGAGCACGTGATCGAGACGTTGATTCCGAACGGCTGAGTGGGGTGTTGGTGGTTTCGTGTATGTAGTAGAGGGGTGGCTTGCCCGTCATCTGGGCTTGGAGCAGCGTTCGAATCGCATACATAGTAAAGGCCGCATCTGCGGCCTTTTTTGTGCCTGCGTGCCGATGGTTCGCGCAGCGTCGCTCAAAAGCGCGTCCGGCTGCGGTTCGTTCCGGAGTTGAGCGGTAAAAAGAACAACGGCCCCATGTGGGGCCGTTGTTGGATTACAGATCAATCAACCGATCAGAACTTCTGGTTGTACTTCAGGTAGATCACACGACCGATATCGAAGCCGCCGTAGTTGGGGAACTGCGACTTGGGTGCGCTGAACATGATCGGACCCTTGTGGTCGAACACGTTGTTGGCACCGACGGCCACGGTGGCATTCCACGGGGTCTTGTAGCTGAACTGCAGGTCGTGGAAGGTGTTGGCGCCGACACGGCGGACCGGGTCATCAGCACCATTGGCAATGCGGTCCGGATCGGTACACGGGCGACCGGCGATGCAGCTTTCCTTCATGCCGGAGAAGTAGCGAGCCATGTAGCTGACAGCAAAATCACCGCGCTCCCAGTTCACGCCGAGGTTGGAACGAACACGGAAGTAACCCGCATCGCCCACGCCGCCAACCATGATTTCATCGCCATCGTCGTTCTGGCCAGCAGTGTCGTACTTGACCACGTAGCTGCTCTGCCAATCGACGGTGAACTGACCGATCGACAGTTCCGGCAGGCGGTACTTGACGCCGAAGTCGAAACCTTCGGTCTCCATTTTGCCGAGATTAGCCAGGCCGTAGAAGATGTTGGTCAGGTTGCCATTGCTCGGGTCGCGGACAATGCGGCCTGAGGCGCAACGCGAAGCATCGCCCAGCACGTAGCAGTCACGCAGGATGCGGTCCACGCCGTCCTCGATGATCATGCTTTCGATTTCGTAGCGGTACCAATCCAGGTTCAGGTCCAGGCCTGCAACCCACTTCGGGCTCCATACGAAGCCTGCGGTGTAGCTCTTCGAGGTTTCCGGGGTCAGGTTCGGGTTGGAGCCGGACAGGTACTGGCTCGAGCTCTGGCACGGCCACGCGGTGCAGGGCACCAGGCCTTGGCCCAACTGCACGTAGTTGGCGGGAACGCCAGCGGCGGTACAGGCGGGGCTGCCAGCAACATTGCCCGGGACGCCGACCGAGCACGGGTCGTTGTAGTACTCGAACGAGCCGCCGATGCCGCCGTACAGGTCGGAGATGGCCGGGGCGCGGAAGCCTTCGGCGTAGGTGGCACGGACCAGCATGTCTTCAGCTGGACGCCAGACCAGGCCGAACTTGCTGTTGAGGGTGTCGCCGAAGTTGCTGTAGTCGGAATAGCGAGTAGCGACGTTCAAGGTCAGCTCCTTCGCGCCCGGCAGGTCAGCCAGGATCGGCACGTTCAGCTCCAGGTAGACTTCATCCACCTTGTAGGAGCCTTCGGTGGTCGAGGCCGGCAGGCCGGTCGACATGCCCGACTGGTTGAACGCGTCCGGGACGAAACGACCCTTTTCTTCGCGGTGTTCGACGCCGACGGCGAAGCCGAGGTCGCCGGCCGGCAGGGTGAACAGCGAACCGGCCAGGTCAGCTGTGAAGCTGGTGGTCTTGGTCACGCCCGTGTCGGTGTAGTACGGGAACAGCTGCTTCTGCAGCTCCTTGTCGGCCAGCGAGCCAGGGCCGCTGACGCCGTACGGCAGCAGTGGATTCCAGGCCAGGCAGTTTTCGATCGGGGCAGCAGCCGTGCCGCAACGTGCTACGCCATTGGCGTCGATGTAGGACGGGCCAAGCGCGGCCGGAGAGGCCAACAGGCTCATGTCGCCATGGCCGGTCTTGGTGAGCTGGTTGCGGTTCCACAGCGCGCCAACGGTCCAGTCGAAGTTACGCTCGCCAATTTCGAAGAAGCCACTGACGGTCGGCGCGAAGCGCAGGGTCTTCAAGTTGTTGTCGGTGGTGCGTGGCACTTCCCACAGGCGGCGACGGAATTCCAGGTCGGTTCCGACCGGATTGAACGCACTGTCGGCCGACAGCGGGGTGCCAAAGGCCTGCGACTGGTACGGATAGCCCGCGACCTGCTGCAGGGTGGCGCGTTCGTTGTACAGGATGTCGGCGTTGAACGTGACCTTGTCGGTCAGGTCATAGTTGCCGTTGACATACAGCGACTTACGCTCGACGCCGGTGGCCACCATCATCTGTTCATTGCTGTTTGCATTGAACTTCGTGGTGTGAAGCTCATAGCTGGAGCGCTGGGTCGGGTCCTTGCCCGGGGTCAGCGTCCACCACTTGGCAGCGGAAGAGGGGCTGCAGGGTTCACAGAACGAGCCGTTCTGGCTGACCGGGCTGGCGCCCGAACCTGGGTAGGCCGGGCCAGCGTTGCCGTACTTGGAGAACTCGCGGTCCTTTGCCCATACCGGGTCGGAGTTGGAGTACTCAGCCGACAGCGTCACGCCGCCACGCTCGCCCTCGGCACCGAGGGTCATCGAGTACTGGTTGGTCTGGCCATCACCTTCGCTGTACTGGCCGATGTAGGCGCTGGCTTCGGCGCCATTGAAGCGCTTGCGGGTGATCACGTTGACCACAGCGGCGATGGCATCCGAGCCGTAGATGGCCGAGGCGCCGTCCTTCAGGATTTCGATGCGCTCGATGGCCGCCATCGGGATCTGACCAAGATCCTGGTAGCCGCCGGTGGTGGCGCCGAGGCGCTTGCCATTCATCAGGATCAGGGTGCGGGTGGCACCAAGATTGCGGATGTCGACGTAGTAGCCGCCAACGTTTTCGCCGGAGGCCAGGACCTGCGAACGCGAGATCGCCGGCGAGCCAGCGGAGGTCATGTTCTGCAGCACTTCGGCGACCGAGGTGAAGCCCTGCTTTTCCAGGTTTTCGCGGGTCAGGGTCAGGATCGGCTGCTGGGTTTCGATGTCGGCGCTGCGGATGCGCGAACCGGTGACTTCAAGGCGGTCGAGCGTAGTGGGCGCGTTGCCTGCTTCCTGCGCAAGTGCGGTGCCGGTGAAGCCGGTGCTTGCGACAAGCGCAAGTACAACTGCATCACGCAGTTTGTTGGTCTTGCAAATCATGGGTTCTCTCTCTCTGCCAAGTGGACTTGGTATAGCTGGTATGGCCGCTGGCGGATCCGAAAAGCGGATCCAAAACCATGGGCTTGGGACCGATAGTACTTGCGACTGCAAATAAATTAAAGATTGGTTAATGAAGTTGTGGAAATTAGTCAAATTCAGCAAAGTCGAGCATGGGCATTTGTCCATGCCAGTTGCTGCAATGCAGAACGCCCCGACAGGCGGGGCGCTTTCCAGATCAGACTGTGAAGGATTACAGGTCCTGTTCGTAACGGACGTACGGGATTGCCCCGTCGTCATTGCTTTCGTTACGTGGCGAGAACGGGTTTTTTCCGCGGGTGATCACGTTCTCGGCGCCGACCGTGAGCTGGCCGCTCCACGGGGTGCGCCAGGTGATGCCCAGGCCCAAGCCTTCCCACTTGCCACTTTGGCCAGGGGCGTCGACCACGCGGCCGATTACATTGGCGCTGAAGGCGCCGTAGCCGCCTCCAACGCTCAGACTCTTGCTGTCCCACTGGTCGGCAATTGCCGGGGCGGCGTCGGTCAGCGGGACCAGGCGTGCTTTGGCATAGGTACCGCCGATGGAGACGAAGCCTTCGCGGCCGATGTTCTTCTGGCCAAATACGGTCAGGTCGTTCTGTTCGACCCGTGCTGCGCCGGCCTTGCCACCGTTCGACAACCAGGCGGGGAGCGTGTCGCGGCCAGTGCCGGCGGTAATGCCGACGCGACCGCCGGGGCGGTTGAACGCGGTGGTGGCCGAGATATGACGATCATTGTTGTCGTCGTCATCCCCCAGGCTGGCGAGCATGCAGTGGCTGGCAAGCCCGCCAATACTGCTGCCGCCGCTGCCGTTGCAGAGCAGGCCAAGCGAGTCGCCAGAGGACAGGCCAAAGGCCGCATCCAGCGAGCTACGGCCGAAATTCCAGCGTGCCCCGACGTTCTGGGTGCCGGTGGGTTCCAGGTAGAGCAGGGCCTCGACCTTGCCGCTACCGCGGTTCCAAACCGGCAACACGGTGCTGTCCACGGCACGAGGCTTGCTCTGCGCATGCGCGCCCGTGACCACGCCAAGGGCGATCATCAGGGCAAGCGGTAGGCGGAGTAAGGCGTTCATGGACTCAGTAAGACCCCGTTGGCGCCAGGAAGTTCCCGGCGCGTGAGTTCTCGATCCTATGCGGTTTATGGTTTCTTAACAAGTCTTCGCCCTCCCCAGAACGTAACTCGTTGGACCGTTATTGCAGCCGCTCGGGAGCTGGCTGGTTGGCCGGTGTGGAACTGAACAATACGCCGAATTCTGCTAATGGGAAGTGATATTCCTGGCCGCAGAACTCGCAGCGCACTTCGACCTGCCCGGTGGGCTCGGCGGCGGCGCGGGCTTCCTCTTCGCCCAGCGACTGCAGCATCGAGCTGACCCGCTCACGCGAGCAGGAGCAGCCAAAGCTCAGGGCCTTGTCACCGACCAGCTCCGGGTTCTCCTCATGGAACAGGCGGTGCAGCAGCTCGCTGCCCGGCAATGCCAGCAGCTCGTCGCGGCCAAGGGTGTCGAACAGCGCGCCAGCACGGACCCAGCCATCCTCGTCGCCTTCGTCGCCCGGCAGTTTCTGCAGCAGCAGGCCGGCGGCATGCTCGCCGTCGCTGGCCAGCAACAGGCGCGTCGGCAGCTGCTCGGAGTGGCGGAAATAGTCCTCGAAGGCCTCGTCCAGGTTGTCGCCGGTCAAGCCAACCAGGCTCTGGTAGCGCTGCGGTTCGCGCGGGTCCAGGCCCGGGTTCTCGATGGTGATGGCGAGCAGGGCATCCTCGCCCAATGCCTTCAGCGTGGTCGGGGCGTCTTCGCCGTCGTTCAGCTGGACGATGCCGCGCAGGGTGCCAGCCGAGGTGCATTCGGAGAACAGCGCGCGCAGGGCAGTACTGCTGCGCAGCTGAATGGACAGCCGCCCGTCGACCTTGGTGTGGCCGGTGAACAGTGCCGAGGCCACGCTGGCCTCACCCAGCAGGCGCGTTGCGGCGGCCGGGTAGTCGCCATGGGACAGGATTTCGCGCCAGCTCTGGCCCAGCCGGACATGGACACCGCGCACACCGGCGGCGGGCAGGAGGAAGCGGACAAGCAGGTCGGAAGTGTCGGTCATGGGGGCAGCATCTACGCGAGGTGGGGCCGGTGCCGGATAATGCGCCGGACAAAAGGTTTTGCAAGGTGGATAACAATGGGGGCGGAGCAGGCCGAGCTCAAGGTGGAGCAGGGGGCAGGTGCGGGAACAGGGCGTAGGCGGCGCTGGGTTCGGTGGTTGCTGTGGGCGCCAGTAGCGTTTGTCGTGTTCAGCGTCTTGCAGGTATTGGTGCTGCGCTTTGTCGATCCGCCATTTTCCACGGTGATGGCATTCCGTCAGGTTGAGGCGCTGGCGCAGGGGGACTGGAAGTTCCGCATCCGCTACCAATGGCGTGATCTGGATCAGATGGCGCGCAGCGTGCCGATATCGTTGGTGGCGGCCGAGGACCAGCGGTTCCCGGACCACAACGGTTTTGACCTGCAGGCGATTGAGAAGGCGCGTAAGCACAATGAGCGCGGTGGACGCCTGCGCGGTGCCAGTACCATCAGTCAGCAGACTGCCAAGAACGTGTTTCTGTGGCAGGGCCGCAGCTGGCTGCGCAAAGGTCTGGAGGTCTGGTACACGGTGCTGATCGAAGCGCTGTGGCCGAAGCAGAGGATCATCGAGATGTACGCCAATGTGGCTGAGTTTGGCGACGGCATCTATGGTGTGCAGGCGGCATCGCGTGCCTATTGGGGCAAGGATGCTGCGCGCCTGAGTCCTGCCGAGAGCGCGAGGTTGGCAGCGGTGCTGCCGTCGCCGCGGCGCTACAATGCAGCCAAGCCCGGTCCTTATGTGCAGCGCCGCGCTGCCTGGATCCAACGGCAGGCGCGCCAGCTGGGTGGGGCAGACTATGTCGACGACGGCAATTGATCTCATGGCTGTTGTTAGACTTTGCCAATGAATACGCCAGAACGCCTGACCCTGCTGATCACCGCTTTCAACGAGCAGGAGGCGTTGCCGCAGTTGCATCCGCGCCTGTGTGCGCAGCTACAGGCACTGGAAGGTGATGTTGATGGCCGCATTCTGTATGTCGATGACGGCAGCAGTGACGCGACCTGGGCAGTGATGCAGCAACTGGCGGCGCAGGAACCACGGGTTTCGGCGCTGCGGCTGTCGCGTAATTTCGGCAAGGAAATCGCTTTGACCGCAGGACTGGACTTCATCGAAGAGGGTGCGGTGATCCTGTTCGATGCCGATGGCCAGGATCCGCCGGAGATGATTCCGCAGTTCGTAGCGCTATGGCAGCAAGGCTATGACGATGTGTACGGCACGCGTTTGGAGCGCGGTGGTGACGGCTGGCTGAAGCGGTTTACTGCGGCGGCTTTCTACCGGGTGATGGGGCGTTTGTCGAAAACGCCGATTCCGGCCGATACCGGTGATTTCCGCCTGCTTTCGCCACGCGCGCTGGCCGGCTTGCGGCAGCTGCGCGAGCGCCATCGTTTCATGAAAGGACTGTTCGGTTGGGTTGGCTATAACCGGGTCGCACTGCCTTATCGACGTGAGCCGCGTTTGGCCGGCAACAGCAAGTTCGGCTTCTGGAAGCTGTGGAACTTCGCGCTGGAGGGCATCACCAGCTTCTCCACTGCGCCATTGCGGGTGGCGACCTATCTGGGTCTGTTCACCGCCGCTGGCGCGTTTGGGTTTGCGATATGGGTGATCGGCAAGGCCGCGCTGTATGGCGACCGGGTCGCAGGCTGGCCGACGATGATGGCGGTGATCCTGTTCCTGGGCGGGGTGCAGCTGATCGCGCTGGGCCTGATCGGCGAATACCTGGGGCGGATGTACATGGAGGCCAAACAGCGGCCTTTGTACCTGATCGATACCTGGCAGCCAGGGAACGTGGCAGTATCTGCCCCATTCGCCAGCGCAGGAGAACGCCATGCAGACCGTTCGACAGTTGCTAGGGGCCAAGTCCCCTGAGATCCACGCGGTGCCGCCGGATGTGGCGGTGGTGCAGGCGATCCGGCTGATGGCCGAGAAAGGCATCGGCGCGGTACTGGTGATGGACGGCCGCAAACTTGTCGGCATCCTTTCCGAGCGCGACTACGCACGCAAGATCGTGCTGATGGACCGCTCTTCGGCAACCACGCCGGTGCGCGAGATCATGACCGCCGAGCTGGTCACCGTGGCGCCCACGGTGACGGTGGAGCAGTGCCTGGAGCTGGTGACCAATCGCCGCATCCGTCATTTGCCGGTGCTGGACGGTGACGAAGTGGTGGGTGTGATCTCGATTGGCGACCTGGTCAAATCGGTGATCGAAGCGCAGCGTCGCGAGCTGGGCCAGCTGCAGCAGTACATCACCGGTACCTGAAGTGATTGGCGCTACTTGGCGTAGCGTCCGCCACAATCCACGTCCTTGCCCGGCCCGGTCTCGATGGTGGCCAGCAGTGCTGCGGGCGGGGCGATATTGGCCAAGGTCAGGGCAATCGCGCCGCGCAGGCCCAGCGCCTTGAAATCAGGGCGGAAGGACGGGTCCTTGAAGCTGCCGCCGATACGCAGCGGTGAGCGCAGTGCGAGGATGCTTATATCTTTCGGCCGTGGTCGCAGCAGCAGGTTCAGCTGTTCCTGCTTGAGGTCGACGGTGCCTTCGCCGATGACCAGCGTGTCGGTAGTGTCGAAGGCCAGCGCGCGTGACTGCATCGTGCCATTGCGTACGCCGAAATCAGCGAAGGCGCAGCGTAGTGGAATCTGCTTGTCGCCGCTGAACAGGAACTTCACCGATTCGGCGATATCCAGGCCTGCCAGTTCCATCAGCAGGTTGCCGATATGGCCGCGGCCCATGCCCAGGGAAACATCACCATTGCTGCTGCCGAGCATGGCAGCGATGGAATTGCCGGTGCCACTCAAGCGGATGTCACCGCTGATGCCGCCCGCGGCCTGTTCGGCAAGCTTGGCATCCGGGAACAACTGACCAAGCTGGACCCGGCGCAGGCTGGCATTGAGCGTGGTGGCGATCTGCGGCCGGCGTGCATCCATGCGCACGGTACTGCGGATGTCGCCGCCGGCCACGCCGAAATTGAGTGGCTCCAGCCGCAGCAGCCCGTCATCCAGCAGCAGATGCGCATCCATGTCGTCCAACGGCAGCGTGGGTGCATTGATGCGCTGTGCCTTCCAGCGCACGTCTGCATCCATTGCGCGCAGCTTGCCCAGGTTATAGGGCGTGTCCGGCAAGACCGTAGCTTTGGCTGCGAGTTGTGCAGCCTGCGCTTTCTGTTCTGCATTGGCAGATTCGTCGCCACCGGTCTTTGGTGGCGCGCCAATGAAACCGGCCAGATCGTCGAAATCCAGTCGTTTGGACAGCAGGTTGGCGGTCAGGCGCGGGCGCTCGCCGGCAACGTCGATTTCGACATCGCCGGCCAGATCGCTATCGCCGACTCGGCCGCTGAACGTCTCATAGCGCCATCGTTGGTGCTCGCGTTTGAGTCGGCCATCGAGTTGGTATGGCGGCGATGAGGGGACGGCGATACCGATCAGTGGATACAGATCGCCCAGGTCCTGCCCGCTGAGCTTGAACTGCAGGTCGAATGCCTGCAGCTGGAAGGGATTGGTCAAGCTGCCGGTGGCGATGGCGTGTGTGGCACCGGCGCGTGCATCCAGGTGGATGTGAAAGGGATGGTCGCTGTTGCTGAGTTGCAGCGGCGATTCAGTGCCGCCTTTGAGTGTGAATGCCGCACCGCGCCAGCGGCCTTTGCCGTCGACATGGAGTGGGGGCGCGGCGTCAGCTTGCTTTGCTTCGCCGCTGCGCACCGCCAGATCGATGCTGCTGCGGCCTGGTACATCGAGGAACTGCAGCCTGCCATCGCTGATGCGCAGGCGCTGCAACTGCAATGCCTGCCCACCGCCGCCGTTGAGGAAGTTCCAGTTGCCCGGCTCGCCCTTGCGTGGAGCGGTCTGCAGCAGCACATGCGGGCGAGTGAGGCGGATCTCCGGCAGCTGCACACTGCCGCGCAGCAGTGGCCATAAGCGGATTTCGATTTCCACGCGATCGGCGCTCGCCATCTGTGGTTGCTCGGCCCAGCTGGCGTTGGCAAAGGTGATGTCGTCGCCACGAATGGTGCTGGTGCGGCCAAGGTCGACGTCGAGATTGCCGATATGCAGGGCACGGCCGGTGCGCGCCTGCACCGCACGTTCCACCGGCCCTTTGAACCAGTTCCAATCCCACAGCAGGATCAGAACGATGCCAGCAAGCAGCACCAAGGCGGTAGCGATAAGCCAGCGTTGGCCACGTTTGTCTGGGCGCTGCAATCGCCAGCGCGACGCAGGTGGCGTAGCCGGGGGCGTGGACGTATTCACGCACCCATCGTGGCGGTGGGCATGTTCACATCACGCGAAGCGGGCATTCGCGTGATGTGTAGAGCGTGCTTATGAGCGGCTGATGGATATTGCGGTTGCTACAGGATCTGCGCGGTCACCGAAACGAAGTGGCAGACGCTGCCGGCAATGACGAACAGGTGCCAGATCGCATGCGAATACGGCAGTTGCTCGCGGTGATAGAACACAGTGCCCAGTGTGTAGAAGATGCCGCCGGCAAACAGCCAGCCCAGCGTCCAACCATCCAATGAGTTCCACATCGGCTTGATCGCGACCACTACCAGCCAGCCCATCGCGATGTAGATGGCAGTGGAGAGCTTCTTGAAGCGGCCGGTATAGAACAGTTTGAACACCACGCCAAACAGGGCAAGCGCCCAGATCGCGGTGAACATTCCCCAGCCCCAGGGGCCGCGCAGGCCGATCAGGGTGAATGGGGTATAGGTGCCGGCGATCAGTACGTAGATCGCGCAGTGGTCGAAGATCTTCAGCCGGCCCTTTGCCACCGGGTGCTGAATGGCGTGGTACAGGGTGGAGGCGGTGTACAGCAGCAATAGCGCTACGCCAAAAACAATGGCGCTGGCCAACTGCCAGCCATCGCCATAGATCGCAGCGAGGGTGATGAGTACAGCGCCACCGGCCAGTGCACTGACCGCGCCTAGACCGTGGGTCAGGGCGCTGGCGACTTCTTCGCGGATCGATGCGGCTGTTGCAGTCATGAGAGGGTAATGGCGCGAGCTGGGGGAGGCCCGGAGCTGGCTATCATCACCCCGAATGGCGGCGTGTGCACGCCGCCATCGGACTTAGGCGACCGAAACCGTGTGTGCGGCTTCGCGCGTGGCAGAGAAACGCACGTCCGGCGCGCGTTCCTGGGCCAGCTGCAGGTTGACCCGGGTCGGGGCCAGATAGACCAGATGACCTGCCGCATCGATGCTGAGATTGCTGGCGTTCTTCTCGCGGAACTCCTCCAGCTTCTTGGCATTGCTGCAGCTCACCCAGCGTGCGGTGATCACCGAGACCGGCTCGAACACCGCTTCCACGCCGTACTCGTCCTTCAGACGATACGCGGCTACGTCGAACTGCAGCACGCCGACCGCGCCGAGGATGAGGTCGTTGCTCATCAGCGGACGGAAGAACTGGGTTGCGCCTTCCTCGGACAGCTGGGCCAGGCCCTTCTGCAGCTGCTTGAGCTTGAGCGGGTCCTTGAGACGGGCGCGGCGGAACAGTTCCGGGGCGAAGTTGGGGATGCCGGTGAAGGTGATTGCCTCGCCTTCGGTGAAGGTGTCACCGATGGAGATGGTGCCGTGGTTATGGATGCCGATCACGTCGCCCGGCCAGGCCTCGGCGGCGATCTCGCGGTCGCTGGCCATGAAGGTCAGCGCATTGGCCAGCTTCATTTCCTTGCCGGTACGCACGTGGAAGGTCTTCATGCCAGCGGTGAACTTGCCCGAGCACACGCGCATGAAGGCGACGCGGTCGCGGTGCTGTGGGTCCATGTTGGCCTGGATCTTGAACACGAAGCCGGTCAGCTTGTTTTCCTGCGGGGCGATGTCGCGACCGGTGGTGGAGCGGGTTTGTGGCGCCGGTGCATGCTCGACGAAGAAGTCCAGCAGCGGCTGCACGCCGAAGTTGTTGACGCCCGAGCCGAAGAACACGGGGGTCTGCTTGCCGGCCAGGTAGGCCTCGACATCGAACGGGTGGCTGGCGCCCTGCACCAGCTCCAGCTCGTCGCGCAGGTCGGCCAGCATCTTCTCGCCGATCTTCTCGGCCAGGCCGGGTGCGTCCAGCGACGGGAAGATGGTTGAATCCTGACGGGTGAAGTTGCGGCCCTGTTCGTACAGATGCACTTCGCCGGTGAGCAGGTGCACCACGCCCTTCAGGCGCGTGCCCATGCCGATCGGCCAGGTGACCGGCGCGCACTGGATGCCGAGCACGGTTTCTACTTCATCCAGCAGATCGATCGGCTCCTTGCCTTCGCGATCGAGCTTGTTGATGAAGGTCATGATCGGGGTGTCGCGCAGGCGGCAGACTTCCATCAGTTTGATGGTCCGCTCTTCCACGCCCTTGGCCACGTCGATCACCATCAGCGCCGAGTCCACCGCGGTAAGCACGCGGTAGGTGTCCTCACCGAAGTCGGCATGGCCGGGGGTGTCGAGCAGGTTGATGATCTTGTCTTCGTACGGGAACTGCATCACTGACGAGGTGACCGAGATGCCGCGTTCCTTTTCCAGTGCCATCCAGTCCGAGGTGGCATGGCGCGCGGCCTTGCGGCCCTTGACCGAGCCGGCCATCTGGATCGCGCCCCCGAACAGCAACAGCTTTTCGGTCAGCGTGGTCTTGCCCGCGTCAGGATGGGAAATGATGGCGAAGGTGCGGCGGCGCGCGGCTTCGGTGGCGACTTCGGACATGGCAGGGGCGCCCGCCCGGGCGCATCAGAAACGAATGAACCGGCGATTATACCTGCCACCGCCCGCGGCTGCGGATGGGCATGGCCGCGGGCGGGTCGGTTCAGGTCTGCAGCCAGGGGTGGGGGCGCTTACCCAGCCAACGGCGGGCCGAGGCAGAGGCCAATGCACCCCCCAGCATTGCCACGGACCAGGCAGGCAGCAGCCAGGAAGCTGTCAGTTGCAGGAGCGCCGTTGTCACCAAGGCGATGGGCAGCAGTACCATCAACGCGATCTGCATTGCGCGCCCAAGACGGCCCTGCAGGGCGAACAGACTGGTCGCATGTAGCCAGAGCAAAGCGCTGATGCAGCACCAGAGCAGTACCAGCAAGTAATTCTTGCCTGCACCCAGCAGTGCCGCAGTCGTTCCCAACACCAGTACCGCCGGGGCTGCACGCAACATCATCTGCCGGGCCAGTTGGCTGGCCAGGGCGTTTGCAGGGGGCCGTGGGAGGCCTGGCAGCAGGGCTGGTTCATGCAGGCCGAGTGCGGGGCGGCGTACCAGCGTTTGCAGTCGCATGACTGGGGGAAATGCGGTGGCCACCACCAATAGTGGAATGAACAGCAACGCACTGCCGGCGACGTCCTCCCGGTTCAGCAGCAGCCACAGGATTGCCACGCCAAGGATGGGCAACTGCGCGCGCAGCCAGCTTTTGGTGGTGGGGCGACCAAAGCCGGGACCAAGTGCTATCGAAAGGGCCTGGTCGGTATGCCGCCGCAGCTCACTGCCGACTGGAGTGCCTTCGCCGAACAGGACATGTGCGGAGGTGTCTACGCCCAAGTTCAGGCGGTCCTGACTCAATAGCTGTGCAATCGAGGTAGACCATTGTGTGCTCGCCGGTCGCTGCCGCATCCACCAGCAGAAGTAGGTGATCGTCAGCAGCAGGAACGTGGCGGCGCAGGTCAGACTCAATAACGGGGAATTGCCGAGCTGGGACCACGTGTTATCGGTACGCTCCAACAGCCAATTCAGCGCATAGCCCAGCGGTAGCAATACCCACAGGATCCATGGCGGCATGGAGACCCAGGCCAGGCCGAGCAGCAGGGCGTTGAGCAGGACCAGCAGGTTGAGTGCAGCATGAGTATCGCCAGCAGCGGCCATCAGCGCTGTTGGTATCAGTACCGCCAGCACCAGGGCGACCAATGCCTGGCGCAACGCCTGCTGCGCAATTTGGGGCAGTCGTAGTCGGGACGCCAGCAAGGTGCTGCCAATCAAGCGACCGCCGCTCAGCATCGCCCAGAACAGCACCATGCACGCGCACAGCGTCAGATGCAGGGGGAATGGCTTGCTTGCGCCGGTGCCCAGCAGCGGTAGTGCCAGTGCAAGCAGCCAACCGAGGGCAAGCAGGAGGTTTGCCCAGCTGGCGGCTGCAAGTACGGTGCCAAGCGTCGTCCACGGTCGCATCACGATTCGGGTCTGTGCGCTGGTGTTCATTCGGCGATCTCGATGAACAGGTCTTCAAGCCCCATGCGGTCTGCCCGCAATCCTTCCAATAGCAGGAGTTCACGTGGCATTGCCTGATTGTCGATCAACAGGTTGAGCGTGCCATCACTGAGCCGGCGGCGCAGCAGCTCACCTGGCAGGCGAGGCGGCAGCGTGGCAGTGGCGGCGGCCGGCACCTGCAGGCGGACGATCTGCTCCTTGAGCTCGTCCAAGGGCTGATTGAGCACAATTCCACCGTTATGGAGCAGGGCGACGTGCGAGGCGACGCGCTCAAGGTCGCTGATGATGTGGCTGGAAAACAGTACCGTGGCCTCATTGTCGATGGCCTGTTCGACGATGTCGCGCATCAGCTCGCGGCGCGCGATCGGGTCCAGCGCGGATGCAGGCTCATCCAGGACCAGCAGCGCTGGGCGTGGTGCCAGCGCCCGGATCAACGCCAGACGCTGGGCCTGCCCTGGCGACAGTTTGGCGATGCTTCGGCGCGGATCCAGTTCCCATCGCTTGAGCAGCGTATCGGCGTAGCTGCGGTCCCAGCTGGGGTACAGCTGGCCCAGGTAAGCGAACAACTGGTCGATTTTCATCCACGTGAACGACTGCGGCTGCTGCGGGACATAGGCCACGCGCATCTTGCGTGCATCGTCCATGCCGAGTGCGGGGGCGCCCATCACCATCGCCTGGCCGGATTGCGGCTGCAGCAAGCCGAGCATGCAGCCGATCAGGCTGCTTTTACCTGCGCCGTTGCGGCCGATCAGGCCCAGCACCTGTCCACGCGGCAATTGCAGGCTGACATCGCGCAGTACCGCATGCTTGCCATAGCGCAGCTGCAGCGCGTGTGCTTGCAGCGGCATGCTCAGGTCAAGTGTGGGGGCGGGTAGGGTCATTGCGTTCATGTCGATTCCTTTTCGAGTAGTTGCTGCAGCCGCGTCAGGACGTGGCCGGCGGGAAGTTCCAGTTCCAGGCAATGACGGGCCAGTTCCTGCAGCAATGGCTCGGCCTGTTGCAGGCGTTGGCTGAGGCTGTCGCCACCGGCGCGGCGACTGGCGATTGCCATGCCCTTGCCGCGCAGGCGCTCCAACAGGCCTTCGGCTTCCAGTTGGCTGTAAGCGCGGGACACTGTCATCGGGTTGATTGCATGGGCAGATGCCACTTCGCGCACGGAAGGCAGCAGTGTTCCGGTTGGCAGTTGCCCGGCGCTGATCATTCGTCGCAGCTGTTCAGCGATCTGTCGGTAGATCGGTTCGGCCGCCTGTGGGGCGATATGTAGTGCTTTTGCGTCCATGTGTATCAATACATCAATACACGCGGGATATGTCAAGTACTTGCTTGAGGTATCGGCTGATTCAGGGAGCCTGCCTTGGAAACTTCAGTTCCCCGCGTGCGCTGCCCATGCGGAACGGAATCGAGCGCAGGGCCAGCCCGGTATTGGCCTGCACCACGAAATGCAGGTGCGGGCCGCTGCTGTGGCCGGTGTTGCCGGACAGGGCTATCGCCTGCCCGGCAGCCACGCTCTGCCCGGGGCGGACGCTGGCGCTGCCGGCTTGCAGATGCGCATAAAGGGCCATGCTGCCGTCGCTGTGCAGGATGCGCAGCAGGCTGCCTTGTTCGTGGCTGTCGACCACCTGCATCACCTGGCCGGAACGCGCGGCCAGCACAGGGGTGCCTTCGGGCACGGGGAAATCCACCGCGTACAGGTTCTGCGCATCGGTGTGGCTGTAGTGACCGGCGAAGGCTTGGCTGACCCGAATGGCCGCACTGCGCAGCGGTAGCAGATAGACGTGATCCTCGGGTTGCGCTGCCGGGTCGCCAGGAAATGCATCCAAAGACAAGCGCAGTGGATTGCCGTCATCTGCCAGCCATAACAGGCTGCGCTTCTCGCCTGCGATGAGCACGGTGGCTGCCGGTACACGGCTGTCGCCCTGCAGGCGGACCTGCACCGGACCAGCGGTCAGGTTGCTGGCGACGGCGCTACGCCCTCCGGCACGTGCCTGCAGCTGCAGGCTGGCGAAGGCATCCGAGCTGGAAGCCGCAATCGCAGGCGTCGACGCAGCGGGGAGCCCCCAGGCGTCGCGCCAACGACTGCTTGGACCGGCTTCGGTATCGCTGGCGTATAGCAAGGCCAGTGACAGCAGTACAGGAATGGTGCGGGGCACAGTGCGGTGTCCTTGGGGCAGGGCCTGATTGTGCCTGTTTGGTTGCCCCGGAAACTTATTCATCTCTTTATGCGAATAAAGCGATTGACAGCCGAGAGGGTGGCTGGCAATGTAGCGCCACCATCGAGACCGGCAGAGGGACAGGCCCTTTGAAGCCGGGGCAACCAGCGGACGCGCAAGCGGCTGCGTTTGGTGCCAAATCCTGCGGAGACCTCCGTGTCTGCCGAAAAGATGGTTCGTTCCGTACCGCGTGTACGGCGAACACGAGCTTCGCGAAAGCTCGATGGCCGCTCCTTATCGGATACCGCCATGAGTTTCGCCACCGCTACCGCAGTCCAGCTTGCCCCCATCGCTTTCATCGACCGTGCCGAAGGCAGCGTTACTGCTGTGCGTGGCGAGATCGAGGTGCAGCTGCGCATGCGTCACGCAGGTCAGCGTGCGCTGCGCCTGCGTTATGAGCTGGTCGGCGTTGCCGGTGCACCGGTGGTATTGGTGGCCGGTGGTATCTCTGCGCACCGTCATCTCGCTGCAAATGCGGGTTACGCCGAAAAGGGCTGGGCCGAAGGCCTGGTCGGCGCTGGCCGCGCGCTGGATCCGGCGTGTCGTCGCTTGCTCGGTTTTGATTTCATCGGCGCCGATGGCGAGCTGGATGCGCCCATCGATACCGCCGATCAGGCCGATGCCATCGCTGCCTTGCTGGATGCACTGCATATCGAACAGCTGCACGGCTTCGTCGGCTACTCCTATGGCGCCTTGGTCGGTCTGCAGCTGTCTATCCGTCATCCGCGCCGGCTGCACAAACTGATCGCAGTCAGCGGCGCGCATCGCCCGCATCCATATGCATCGGCCTGGCGCGCACTGCAGCGCCGCGCTGTCGCGTTGGGCCAGCTGCAGTGTGCAGAGAGCCATGGTCTGGCGCTGGCACGTCAGTTCGCCATGCTCAGCTACCGCACCCCGGAAGAATTTGGCGAGCGTTTCGACGCTGCGCCGGAAGTGGTCAATGGCCGTGTGCGCGTCGCCGCCGAGGACTACCTCGACGCCGCCGGTGCGCAGTACGTGGCCCGCACCCGCGTCAACGCCTATCTGCGCCTGTCCGAATCCATCGATCTGCACCGGGTTGATCCGGCTGCCGTCAGCGTGCCGACCCTGGTGGTCGCGGTTGAAGGTGACCGGCTGGTGCCGCTGTCGGATCTGGTCGCGCTGGTCGAAGGTCTGGGTCAGCGCGGCAGCCTGCGCGTGCTGCGCTCGCCCTATGGCCACGACGCCTTCCTCAAAGAAACCGATCGCATCGACGCGATCCTCGCCACTGCCCTACGCCTGCCCGGAGAAACCGCATGAGCCTGTCCCACACTTCCGATATCTCCTGCAGCCGAGCTACCGCCGCTGTGCGTGCGGGCATCGACCGCGATACCGCCTACGGTGCGGTGACGCCGCCGATCGTGCTGTCGTCCAACTTCAGCTTTGATGGCTTCGGCAACAAGCGCCAGTACGATTACACCCGCAGCGGCAACCCGACCCGCGACCTGCTTGGCGAAGCATTGGCCGAGCTGGAAGGCGGCGCCGGTGGCGTGATCACCGCGACCGGCATGGGCGCGATCAATCTGGTGTTGAATGCCTTGCTGGAGCCGGGCGATCACCTGGTGGTGCCGCATGATGCTTACGGTGGTAGCTGGCGCCTGTTCAACGCGCTGGCCAAGAAGGGCCACTTCGAGCTGATCACCGCCGACCTGACCGATCCGCGCTCGCTGGCCGATGCGCTGGCGAAGTCGCCCAAGCTGGTGCTGATCGAAACCCCGTCCAATCCGCTGCTGCGCATCACCGATCTGCGCTTCGTCATCGATGCCGCGCACAAGGCCGGTGCCAAGGTAGTCGTGGACAACACCTTCCTGTCGCCGGCGCTGCAGACGCCGATCGCCTTCGGTGCCGATGTGGTGCTGCATTCGACCACCAAGTACGTCAACGGCCACAGCGATGTGGTCGGCGGTGCGGTGATCGCGCGTGATGCAGAAGTGCATCAGCAGCTGGTGTGGTGGGCCAATGCGCTGGGCCTGACCGGTTCGCCGTTCGATGCCTTCCTGACCCTGCGCGGCCTGCGTACTCTGGATGCACGTCTGCGCGTGCATCAGGAGAACACCGGCGCCGTGGTTGAGCTGCTGGCTGCCAGTGCTGCGGTGTCCAATGTGTATTACCCAGGCCTGGAATCGCATCCAGGTCATGCGGTGGCGGCGCGTCAGCAGAAGGGTTTCGGCGCGATGCTCTCATTCGAACTGGCTGCCTGCGAGGGTGAAGATCCGTATGCAGCGGTGCGCGCGTTCCTGGATGGCCTGCATTACTTCACGCTGGCCGAGTCGCTGGGTGGCGTGGAAAGTCTGGTTGCCCATCCGGCAACCATGACCCACGCTGCAATGAGCGCCGATGCGCGTGCAGCGGCCGGCATCAGCGAGTGCTTGCTGCGCCTGTCGGTGGGCATCGAGTCCAGCGAGGACCTGGTCGCCGACCTGCAGGCCGGTCTTGAGCGTGCTGCCAAGGTGATTGCCGAAGCGCAGCTGACCGCTGGCAACTGTAAAAAAACGGTGGATGCATGAGCGCGGTATTGCGTCCGCTGGAGCAGCCGCAGGCGCGGCTGGTGTTGTTGGGAACCGGTACGGTCGGTTCGGCTTTTGTTGCGCGCTACCAAGCGTTGCAGCAACGTCAGTTGAGCCTGCCATCGCTGCATGTGGTGGCCAACTCGCGCATCGCGCTGGCCTGTGACGATGCGCCGGAAGCAGCCCTGTCACGTGCGCGTGATGCGCAACGGCAGGGTGACGAGCCGGTGCATCGCGAGGAAGTAGGGCGCCTGCGTGTTGGCGATATCGTGGTTGATGCCACCGCCAGTGAAGCTGTCGCCGCCGACCATGCGCTGTGGTTGGCGCAGGGCATCCATGTAGTGACGGCCAACAAGCTGGGTAATGGCACGGGTCTGGCTCGCGCGCAGCAGATTGGTGCGCTGGTTGCGACCGGCAACGCTCGCTACGGCGATGCGGCAACGGTGGGTGCGGGCTTGCCGCTGTTGCGCAGCATCCGAGCACTGGTTGCAGGTGGTGATCACGTGCATGCCATTGAAGGCGTGCTATCCGGGTCGTTGGCCTGGTTGTTCGATCGTTACGACGGCAGCCAGCCATTCTCGGCCTGCGTGCGCGAAGCCGCGGTTGCCGGTTTTACCGAGCCGGACCCGCGCATCGACCTGTCCGGCGAAGACGTGCGCCGCAAGCTGCTGATACTCGCGCGTGCTGCTGGTGTGCCGCTGGAAGCTGATCAGATCAAGGTTGATTCGCTGGTGCCGGCAGCGTTGGCAAGTCTGTCCGCCGACGAAGTGGACGGAGCACTTTCGCTGCTGGACGCCCCCTTGGCCGAACAGTTGCAGCAGGCACGGACACAAGGTTTGAAGCTGTGCTTCGTCGGCCGTCTGGATGCGCAGGGTGCAAGCGTTGGTTTGCGCGCGCTGCCGCAAGGCCATGCCCTGGCTGGCGGCAGTGGCACCGATAACCGGGTGGCAATCCACAGTGACCGCTACAGCAGCCAGCCGTTGTTGATCCAGGGGCCGGGCGCGGGTGCCGAGGTCACTGCTGCAGCGTTGCTGGATGACGTGCTGAACATCGTCAATCACTGAGCGTTGATGCAGCACCAATTGGGTGCTGCATTGCGGATTCGTCGTGGGTCAAGCCAGAAACCTGCAGAGCATTCGAGGCTCTGCATCGGCTTGTACGTGCGGAGATATCCGGCGGAATAGGAAGGCCGCCATTTGGCGGTAGCGGCGCAACTCCAAGGCTTTATGATGCCGGTGCGTCGGCACCATGAAGTCGGTGCTGATACTCCGCGCGGGCTGCACGCTTGCGGCTTCTTCCTCTGACAGGTGTGCTGTGTCCAAAGGTATTCTGGTTTCGCTGGCAGCTTCCTTGCTGTTCGGTTTGATGTATTACGCCAGCCCGCAGTTGGCGCCGTTGCAAGGTGCCGAGATCTTTGGCTGGCGGGTGTTGTTCGCGGTGCCGTTGATAGCGCTGATGCTGCATGTGAGCGGTGAGAAGACCCTCATCGCCGATACCTTGCGACGCGTGCGGGTTGAGCGCCGGTTGTGGTGGGCGTTGCCGTTATGCGCAGGCATGGTCGGAGTGCAGCTGTGGTTGTTCCTGTGGGCACCGCTGCATGGCCGCGCACTGCAAGTGTCGATGGGCTACTTCCTGTTGCCTTTGGTGATGGTGCTGCTGGGGCGCATGGTCTACGGCGAGCGCCTGTCCGTCTTGCAGAGGTTGGCCGTGGCCAGTGCCGCGTTCGGCGTGGGCTGGGCCTTGCTGCGCAATCAAGGGCTATCGTGGGAAATGCTCGTGGTGGCCTTGGGCTATCCGGCGTATTTCCTGTTGCGGCGGCATCTGCGTATCGGTCACCTCGGGGGATTCTGGGTGGAACTGGTGCTGTTGCTGCCGGTGGCATGGTGGGCGGCGATTGGTGATGGACATCAGCTGCTGGCAGCGTTGGCGCAGAAGCCGGCCTTGTACGCGTTGATACCGCTGCTCGGGGCGATCAGCGCGGTGGCATTGATGTGCTACATGCTGGCCTCGAAGATGCTGTCATTCAGCCTGTTTGGCCTGCTTACCTATGTGGAACCGGTGCTGCTGATGCTGGCGGCCTTGCTGCTGGGAGAGAGCGTCGGCCACGGGCAGTGGCCGACCTATTTGACGATCTGGCTGGCGGTGGCGCTGCTGGCGCTGGAGGGTGTGCTGAAGCTGCGCAGGCGCGTCAACTGAGTGCTCAGCCGCGCTTGGCTCTGGCGGCAAGATGCTGCAGGACGGCATCTCGGCTCATGCGGGCGCCGTTGCTGTCGACGGCGGTGAAGTCCACCCCGTTTTCCCATAGCTGCGGGGCGAGCAGCACTGCGATGTCTTCGGAGGCGGTCTGTGTCTGCAGGTTCAACAGGCGCTGGTTGAAACCGGCCGCGCGCAGCCAGGCGTTGTAGCTGGAGTTGTGCTCGGTAGCGAACTGGACCTGGTAGTGGCACTCCTTGCGCTCCGCCTCTTCAGGGCGCGCATCACACTGCGGATTCCATTGGTGCAGGCCGATCACCGCATCGGCTTCCATCTGCCGTTGATTGGCGGCAGCCCAAAGTGCCACGCACATGCTGGCGCAGTGCGAACGGACCCGCACGGTAAGGTTGTTACGGTTGATCAGCCGAGCTGCTTCCAGGCCCGGAATGGCATAGCCACCGCCGCTGGTGATATCGATGCGACGCACGCTTGGATGGGCATCCAGTTGCGCCTTCATGTCAGTGGCGAAGTTCCTGCCGACGCTGCCTTCGATGCGCAATACGCTGCCGCCTTCCTGCACCGACATCTGCGCCTCTTCGATGTTCGCCATCGTCGTGGACTTCTCGCCCTGGATGACCATTGCTTCAGCACCCGAGCCAGGTGCAGCAGCGGTGGGCGCTGCGACATCTGATGCTGTTGCGGTGGTGTCGGCAGCTGGCGGTGCAGGCTTTCGATTGCCAAAGTAGTACGCCAGCAACAGCAGTACCACTGCGGCAAGTACCAGCTTGATCAGGGTTGCCATGCCATTGCCGGGTGCTGCGGTGCGCGCGGCCGAGCGCGGACGTCGTACGGGTGACTGCTCGCCAGATTCCTTTTCGCCGTGCATCCGCTCCCCCTGAAGCTGCGTTGTGATGGGCGATTCTGGTGTAGCAGCCCGAGCCTTTGCAATACGTCACCGATGCGCGACCGAGCTGTCACAAGGCGGTCGTCGGTGCGGGGGGCTCCCGGCAAGTGCTTCGCAGCCCTTGTTATGGCGGGCTAAATATCAGCAGGCGCCGGCCCCAGCGGGGCCAGCGCCTGTGCTGATGCGGATCAGCACTCGATGACGTTGACGGCAAGGCCGCCACGGCTGGTTTCCTTGTACTTGTCCTGCATGTCGCGGCCGGTGTCGCGCATGGTCTTGATCACCTTGTCCAGCGAGACTTTGTGCTTGCCGTCACCGCGCATGGCCATGCGGCTGGCGTTGATCGCCTTTACTGAGCCCATCGCGTTGCGCTCGATGCAGGGGATCTGCACCAGCCCGCCGATCGGGTCGCAGGTCAGGCCGAGGTTGTGTTCCATGCCGATTTCGGCGGCGTTCTCGATCTGGCCGGGGTTGCCGCCCAGTGCCGCCATCAAACCACCGGCCGCCATCGAACAGGCCACACCCACTTCGCCCTGACAGCCGACTTCGGCGCCGCTGATCGAAGCGTTTTCCTTGTACAGGATGCCGATGGCGGCAGCAGTCAACAGGAAGTTGAACACGCCCTGCTCGTTGCTGCCCGGGCAGAAACGGTCGTAGTAATGCAGCACCGAGGGAATGATGCCGGCCGCACCGTTGGTAGGCGCGGTGACCACGCGGCCACCGGCAGCGTTTTCTTCATTGACGGCCAGCGCGTACAGATTGACCCAGTCCAGCGTGGTCAATGGATCGCGCATTGCGGCTTCGGGGCGTGAAGACAGCTCGCGGTACAGCGCAGGTGCGCGGCGGCTGACATTGAGCCCGCCGGGCAGGGTGCCTTCGGAACGGATGCCGCGGGTCACGCAGGACTGCATCGCGTCCCAGATCTCGCGCAGGCTGGCGCGGATATCTTCCTCGCTGCGCCAGCACTTCTCGTTCTCGTACATCATCTGGGCGATGCTCAGGCCGCTGCGTGCAGCCTGTGCCAGCAGCTCGTCGCCGCTCTTGAACGGGTAGGGGATGGGCGTCTGGTCGGGCACGATGCGGTCATCGGCCGCGTCGTCTTCATTGACCACGAAGCCACCACCGACCGAGTAGTAATCGCGGGTGGCGATGATCTGGTCGTCCGCGTCGTAGGCGGTGAAGCGCATGCCGTTGGTGTGGTACGGCAGCTTCTGGCGCTTGTTCATGGCCAGGTCGCGCTTCTCGTCGAAGGCGATCTCGCGCTGGCCCATCAGGTTGATGCGCTTGCTGCTGCGGATGCGTTCCAGCGTGGCCGGGATGATGTCCGGGTCGATTTCGTTGGGGCGGTGACCTTCCAGACCCAGCAATACTGCCTTGTCGGTGCCATGGCCGCGCCCGGTCAGGGCCAGCGAGCCGAATACCTCGGCGCGGATGCGCACCGTATTGTGCAACTGGCCTGGGTCCAGCAACCAGCGGTGGACGAAACGCTCGGCCGCGCGCATCGGGCCGACGGTGTGTGACGAACTCGGGCCGATGCCGATCTTGAACAGGTCGAACGTACTGACGGACATGCTGATTCTGCGTACTGCGTTGAGATGGTCGCTATTCTACGGGTTCATTGCTGCAGGCCATGTCTGCAGCGCAGCATTCCTTGTGCAGGTGACGAGTGGGATTGATCCTTTACCAACGTGATGATTGCCATCTGTGCGACCTGGCGCTGGCGGTGCTGGCGCAGGCACGGGCGCCGGAATTCGAGAGTGTGTTCATTGATGACGATGCGGCGCTGGAGGCAGCGTACGGCGTGCGCGTGCCGGTACTGCGGGATGCAGACGGCAGGGAGCTGGAGTGGCCGTTTGATGCGGCAAGGGTTGCCGCGTGGTTGCCACAGCGCGATGTAGGAGCGGCGTAAGCCGCGAAGCCCGCAGTCGATCAGACCGCGGGCTGCACGCCAGAGCATGGCCGGTAAAGCCCCTGCCGAGCATGGCTCGGCACTACAGGCGGTGGCTGATTACTTGGCGTTTAGCTTGACGATGGTGCTGATCGCGGTTTCGTTGGGGATGGTCTTGGTGTCAGCCCAGTCGCCGCCGCCCACGCCGAAGTCCAGACGCTTGACCGTGGCCTTGCCGGTCAGCACCGGTTGTGCGCCTGCTGCCCAGGTGAAGGTCAGCGTGACCGGCTTGCTGACGCCGCGCAGCTCCAGCGTGCCATCGGCGGCAAACTGGTTGTTGCCCAATGCGCGGAAGCCGTTGGCGGTGTAACGGGCCTGGGCGAACTGGGCGACGTTGAAGAAATCCGCGCCCTGCAGGGTGGAGTCGCGGTCGGTATTGCCACTCTTGGCGCCGACCAGCGGGATGGTCACGTCAAGCTTGCCCGCAGCCGGATTGGCCGGGTCAAAGCTGACCTGGGTCTGGAAGCCGGGGAAGCTGCCGGTGAACACTTCACCGTCATATTTGGTGGCAAACACCAGGATGGAGCCGGGGCCGGGTGCCTGCTGGTAGTCGGCGGCCATTGCCGGGGCGACGGCGAGCATGCCGGCCAGTGCGGCGGCAACAGCGGCGGGGGAGCTGAGCTTGATGTTCATGCGGAATCCTTTTGCGGAAGGTTGAGCCAGCCTTGCGGCAGCATGCGTGCCAGCGTGGCATCGCGTAGATGAATGTGGTGATAGAACGCGGCACCGGCATGCGCCAACACCAACAGGATCAACGCCCAGAAGCCCCATTCGTGGATGGCGTGGGAGAACTGGCTGGCCTGCTCGCTGGGGGCAACCAGCTTGGGCATTTCGACCAGCCCGAACAGCTTGAACGGGCGCAGGCCACTGGCTGAGTCGTACAGCCAGCCCGACAGCGGGATGGCGAACATCAGTACGTACAGCAGCCAATGCGTGGCCGAGGCAATCCGTTCCTGCCAGCTCGCGGTGCCGGGCACCGGTTCCGGCGCACCGGCATACAGGCGCCACACCAGACGCACCACCACCAGCACCAGTACGGTGATGCCGATCGACTTGTGCATCGTGTAGATCCAGAAGTACTTGGGCGTCTTCGGGAACTCGCCCATGACCAGACCGACGATGCCCAGGGCCAGAATCAGCAGGGCGATCAGCCAATGCAGGCTTTTGCTGAGGCTGCTCCAGCGTTGCGCGGTGTTTTCAAGGCTCATGGGTGATTTTCCGTTTCTGTTGCTGATTTCAGGGCCGCGTCAGCGGCGTCTTCGAGACTGGTGTCAGGCTCGGGTGTCGGTTCGGTGCTGGCAGGAGGTGCTTCGGCACCGGCATCACGCACGGCTTCGGCCTCGATGCGCAGCTCGACCTTGTCGCCGATCACCGACGGCCAGGCGCTGATGCCAAAGTCGGCGCGACTGAGCGTGGTGGTCGCCGAGAACCCGGCGGTACGCCGGAACGGCGGCAGCGGGTGGCGTTTGAGTGCATTGAGGGTGACTTCCAGCACGACTTCGCGGCTGACCCCGCGCAAGGTCAATACGCCGAAGACGCGGGCGTGGCTGGCATCAATCGGCTCGATGCGGCTGGAAACAAAGCGTGCCTGCGGGAAGCGCTCGCCATCGAGCAGGTTGCGCGCCAGCGTGGCCTGGTTCCATTTGTCATCACCCAGGTCCAGCCGGGCGATGGGCACCGCCACCTCCAACCGTGCCGTAGCCCAGTCCTGCGGATCGAAATCCAGCACGCCTTCGCTGCCGGATACCGTACCCAGTGCATGCGAGAAGCCGGCATGCTCAATGGCGAACAGCACCCGGGTATGCACCGGGTCGAGCCGGTAGCGATCGTTGGCAGCATTGGCGGCAAAGGACAGCAGGCCGCAGATCAGCAGTAGCAGGCGTGGCAGCAAGGTCCGGCTCCGGGTCGGGATAGGGGATTCTAGGCGGATGCAGGTGATGGTTTGTGCGCATATTGCGCAACGGTTTGTTACGTAGTCGGTTCGGGTGGCTTTGCCCGGGACCGGGCGCGGCGCTAAAGTCGCGACGGTTGGCGGTTGATGCAAGTGGCTTGCGACGGGGAGTTTGGGGCGTTGATGAAAGGGATTTTTCGAGATGTACGGCTGGCCATGCTGGCGCTGCTGCTGTTGTGGCCATGCTGGGCGGCAGCGCTGGATCTGGCCGAGACACCGCGCATGCGGCGTCTGGGCGTGGCCGAAGGTCTGCCGTCGCGGACCGTGCTTGCGCTGGGCCAGGACCGCCACGGTTACGTCTGGGCGGCCACCGATGACGGCCTTGCGCGCTACGACGGTACCCAACTGCGGGTATGGCGGCACGACCCGCAGGTCTCGGGCTCGTTGCCGGGCAACACCTTGGAAACCCTGCTGATCGATGCGCAGGACAGGGTCTGGGTCGGCGCCAACGGCGCCGGACTGGCGATGTTGGATGCCAATCGTCAGCGTTTCACCCGCTTCGCCGAGCTGGAGGCAATCTGCAAGCATCAGGTCTGGGCGCTGGCCATGCAGGGCAGTGACCTTTGGGTGGGAACCAGCGGCAGTGGCATCTGCCTGCTGCACAGCGATGGCCGGATCAGCCGGTACCACAATCAGCCTGAGGACCCGCGCAGCCTGCCCGACGACACCATCTACGCCATGCTGCCCGGCAAGGACGGCAGCATGTGGGTAGGTACCACCAGTGGCCTTGTGCGCTGGCGGCCGGGGGCCGGCTTTGCAGCCGTGCGCTCGCCACTGCTCGAAGACAAGGATGTGATCCGTCTGAGCGGCGACCGCGATGGTGGCATCTGGGCGGGTACCGACACCGGCCTGTACCGGGTACTCGATGATGGAACTGTGTCGGCCGCGCCATGGCCGCAGGCGGCACAGGCGCGCGCGGCGATGGTCCTGCACGACCGCGATGGGCGCTATTGGATGGGTAGCTCCGCCGGCCTGTATCGGGGCGATGCTCATAATCTGCAGTTGCTGGACGGTGATGGCGGCAGCGGCTTCCTGACCGCCAACAGCGGTGTGCTGGATCTGCTGCAGGATCACGAAGGCGGCATCTGGACCGCCATGCTGACCCAGGGCGTGGCCTATCTGCGTCCGGACTGGTCGCGGTTCTCCAGCCACTACCAGCTCGACGGCAAATCGCTGGAGAGCCTGTACCTGATCAATTCCGCCGCCGACGGCAACGGCTTTCTGGTGGTCGGCGGCCACGGTCTTTACCAATTGGATGCGGCCGGCAAGCTGTCACAGCTGGCCAACGATACCCGGCTTGGCCAAGGCAGCATCTGGTCGGTGCAGCGCGGCAGTGACGGGGTGATCTGGCTGGGCCGTGCGGGTGGGGTCACGCTCTATCGTCCTTCGGATGGACAGGTGCGCCGGATCGATCTTGGGATCGGCGACGACCCGACCAATCGCGCGGATCTGATGCGGCTGGCGGCCGATGGCAGCATGTGGCTGTCCATCATCAATTACGGCTTGCAGCACCGTGCGGCCGATGGTCGCCTGTTGGCGGCCTATCCGCAGGGCACGGTCTCCGGCTTGCCGGACAAGCTGGTGGAGCAACTGCGGCAGGGCACCGATGGCAGCCTGTGGCTGGTTGGCGGCGCCGGCGTGCAACGCTTCGACGGCAAGCGCTTCGTCAGCGTGCCGGGTGTGTCGGCCGGGATGGTTTATGACTTGGTGTTCCTTGCCGATGGCAGTGCCTGGTTGGCACGTGATGGCGCGCTGGAACGCTACGGTCATGACGCGGATGGTTTTTCCCTGTTGCAGCGGCTGAGTGCCGATGAAGGGGTGCCGGCGGTAGCGATGGGAGGGCTGGTAGTTGGCTGCAGTGGCCAGCTGTGGGCAACCACGACGCGCGGACTGCTGTGGTGGCAGCCGGGCGCGGCACGGGTGCGTGTGTTGGAAGAAGGCGATGGTCTGAGCGACACCGAGTTCACCGCGCGGCCGCCATCGCATGCTGGCTGCGGCCGCGCGCTGGCGGTGTCGGCCACTGGCCTGCTCAGTTTCAATCCCGATGCCAAGATCGCCGCGCCGGTTGGCTCGCAGCTGGTGATCGAGTCGATAGGCGTGCGTCGCGACGATGCTGCACGCGAGCAGCGGCTGAAGGGGGCGTCGATTCACCTCGGTCCACAGGACCGCGATCTGCGGGTGATCGGGCGCTTGCTGTCCTATGTCGATCCTGCGCGGCATCGTTTCCGTGTGCAGATTGAAGGCTACGACCAGAACTGGGTGGATCTGGGTAGTGATGGTGAACGCCTGGTATCGCGCCTGCCTGCCGGTAGCTACCGGATGCAGGTGCAGGGTGCAGCGGCCGATGGTCCATGGACTGCACCGCAGACATTGCAGATCGAGGTTGCACCACCGTGGTGGCGCAGCAACTGGGCACTGGCGGCATGGGCGTTGTTGCTTGGATTGCTGGCGGCGGCGGCGGTGCTTGCTTACCAGCGGCGCGAGCGGCGGCGCAACGAATGGCAGTTGGCGCTGCACAAGCAGGAGTTGGCCGAACAGGCCTCACAGGCGAAAACGCGCTTCCTGGCAACCCTGGGTCACGAAGTGCGCACACCGTTGACCGGTGTATTGGGCATGAGCGAGTTGTTGCTGGGCACCGATCTTGATGAGCGCCAACAACGCTTTGCCGGTGCAATCCAGCAGGCTGGCACGCATCTGCTGGCCTTGGTAAATGACGCACTGGACCTGGCGCGGATCGAGGCCGGCAAGCTGGAGCTTGATAACCGCCCGTTCGACCTCGGGCGCCTGCTGCAGGAAGTCAGCGCCTTGATGGCACCGATGGCCGAGCGTCGCGGGCTGGTGTTCGAGGCTGCCGCGCCGTTTGCAACGCCGGTGATGGTGGTGGGCGATGCCATGCGTCTGCGGCAGATCCTGATGAACCTGTTGGGCAATGCAATCAAGTTCACCGAGCGCGGCAAGGTCGCGATGAGCGTGCAGCTGCTGCCCGGGCATGGCGGTATCTGCCTGAGTGTCAGCGACACTGGGCCGGGCATCAGTACCGAGCAGCAGAGTCGTTTGTTCCAGCGCTTTGAGCAGGCTGACGGTAATCGCACTGCATCGCGCTACGGTGGTAGTGGCCTGGGCTTGGCGATCTGCCAGGAACTGGCTATGGCGATGGGCGGCAGCATCCGCGTCGAGAGCCGCCTGGGCGAAGGCGCGCGCTTCGTGCTTGAACTGCCGTTGCCATGGGAGCATTCGATCAGCGCCGGGGCTGCTGCTGCCGAGCCTGCGATGGCACTGCGGCCACTGAAGATATTGCTGGTTGAAGATGATCCGACGGTGGCCCAGGTGATCAGCGGCCTGCTGACCGCGCGCGGCCATCAGGTGGTACATGCCGCGCATGGTCTGGCTGCTTTGGCCGAGGTGGGCGAGCAGGCATTCGATGTGGGCCTGCTGGACCTGGATCTGCCAGCGTTGGATGGCATTGCGCTGGCCGATCAGCTGCGCGGATCCGGCCACCGCTTTCCGTTGATCGCGGTTACCGCACGTGCCGATGTGCAGGCCGAACAGTTGGCGCGCGCGGCCGGCATGGTGGGCTTCCTGCGCAAGCCGGTTACCGGACAGATGCTCGTCGATGCGATCGCTGATGCAGTGACGCCGGGACAGGCACAATAGGCGGCATCACAAACGCGCCGGACGGCGTGGCAGGAGGCTGGGTTTGATGAAATGGCTCGCAGGGATGTTGCTGAGCGCACTGCTGCTGGTGTCACCGCTGGCGCTGGCCGAAGTGCCTGCAACGCCGCAGCCACGGCAGCTGACCGTGGCCGATGGCCTGCCTTCCAGCAACATCAATGCCTTTGCCGAAGACCTCACCGGCTACCTGTGGTTGGCCAGCCGTGACGGTCTTGCCCGCTACGACGGCCGGAACTACCGCATATGGCGCGCAGAGAATGGGCTGCGCGACAACGTGGTGTGGAGTCTGCATGCCGACAAAAGCAATCGGCTGTGGATTGGTACACAGAACGCCGGGCTGGTGATGCTGTCGCCGGACCGGCTCAAGTTCACCTTCTTCGATCAGCAGACCTATCCGCAGATTGGCAGCAATACCATCTGGGCCATCGCCTCCACGCCCGATGGCAGCGTCTGGTTTGGTACTGCCACCGGCGGCCTGCATCGGCTGGACCCGGACGGCAATATCCGCCGCTTCATGCCGATAGATGGTGACGAACACAGCTTGCCTGCGGCGGCGGTGACCTACATGACGGTCACCCCGGATGGCAGCCTGTGGGTCGGGACCAAGGGCGGGTTGGCGCGCTGGAATGGCGCAGGCTTCGACCGGGTCAGCAATGCGCTGTTACCTTCGCCACGCATCAATGGTTTGAAGGTGGATAAACAGGGCCGGCTATGGGTGGCCACCAACGAGGGCGTGGTCCAACGCCATGCCGACGGCCGCTTCGAGGCGGCCACCTGGGCAGGTGCGGCACCCGGCGATGTGTTCAACATGCTGCAGTACTCCGCTGATGGCAGTTACTGGCTGGATACCCGTTCAGGGTTGGGTCGCATCCGTAGCAGCGTGGTGCGCAACGTGCCCTTGTACAGCTCGCAGGAGCGCGGGATCGTAAAACCCAACTGGTCCAGCGCCTATGAGGACCGTGAAGGCGGGCTGTGGTTCGCCAGCACCAATGCCGGTCTATGGCATCTGCCACCAAGCTGGCGGCAGTTTTCGGTGTTGTCACGGCATCTGGATGATCCATCCTCGCTGCGCAATCCCTATGCCTTGGCCTTGGCGCCATCCGCCTCCGGTGGCATCTGGGTGGTAGGTACGCGCGGTGCATTGGATCGGCTCGACCCCGGCACCGGCGAAGTACAACATCATCTGGAAGCGATCGACGGAAAAAACTGGCCGCAGTCGCTGGTCGAGGATGCGCACGGCAAGGTCTGGATCGGCAGCCTGGATGCCTTGGTGCGCTATGACCCGAGTGACCGCAGCGTGCAACGCTGGCATAGCGACGATGGCAGGGACGCGGCGATGCTCGGTGACGCCGACATCGTGCGCAGTTGTGATGGCGGCCGGATCTGGATTTATTCCGAAGATGGCGGCATGCAGCAGCGTGATGCCGATGGCCATGTGCTGCTGCAGCTGAAGCCGGGCCAGTCGGGTGTACCGGAAGCATTGATCGAAGACATGCAGTGCGGCCCGGGTGATCAGCTGTGGTTGGCGACCGGCACCGGCCTGTACGCCTGGCATTCGCAGAGCGGGCGCTTCTCACCGGTGCCGGGCGGGCCGACCGGGCGCGTCTCCACCTTCCATGTCAGCGATACCGGTGTGGCCTGGATTGCTGGCCTCGGGCGCATGGATCGCTACCTCTGGGATGGGAAGCGCATGACCTTGCTAGATCGCGTTGGCGTCGAACAGGGCTTCCCGATGCTGGCCGCGACCGGCTTGCTGGTGGACGCTGAAGGCGTAGCCTGGGCGATCAGTGCGCGCGGCCTGATCCGCATTGATCCGGCCAATCGTTCGGTGCGCCTGTATGGGGTGCACGATGGGCTGCCGGGGCAGGAGTTCCGCCGCCGCTCGCTGGTGCAGGCACGCACAGGCCAGCTTGCCGGTGGCACGCCCGATGGTGTGGTGTTGTTCGATCCCGCCCGGGTGAAGCCCTCGACCCGCCGACCACCGCTGATCATCGAGCGGGTCAGCGTGCGTCGCGGTGACAAGGAGCGTGATATCACCCTGGAGTCGCCGTTGCAGATTCTCGACGGCGACCGTGACCTGCGCATCGCTGCGCGCCTGTTGTCCTTCGCCGACTCGGCAACCAATACCTATCGCTTCCGCCTGGCTGGCTATGACCCGGACTGGGTGGACGTGGGTGCGTCTGGCGACCGCGTGTTCTCGCGGTTGCCACCGGGGCGCTATCAGCTGGAAATACAGGCGGCCACCTCGGACAACGTCTGGTCGCCGGTGCAGACCCTGGCCTTCCGCGTGCAGCCGCCGTGGGCACGCAGTCCGGCCGGGGTGATGACCTTCATCGTGCTCGCGGTAGCGCTGATCCTGGGTGGCGCGTGGTTGTACCAGCGGCGTCTACGCCGCCGCAACGAATGGCAGCTGGCCCGCCACAAGCAGGAGTTGGCCGAACAGGCGTCTCTGGCCAAGACCCGTTTCCTGGCCACGCTTGGCCATGAAGTACGCACGCCGATGACCGGTGTCTTGGGTATGAGCGAACTGTTGTTGGCCACGCCGCTGGATGAACGTCAACGTGGCTATACGCAGGCGATCCGGCGTGCCGGCGAGCATCTGTTGCGACTGGTCAACGATGCGCTGGATCTGGCCCGTATCGAAGCCGGGCGGCTGGAGTTGCAGAGCCAGCCCTTGGAACTGCGGCAGTTGCTTGAAGACGTGCGCAGCCTGATGGAACCGCTGGCACAACGGCGCGGGCTGGCGTTTGAATTCGACAACCCTGCCGCCGCACGCACGCGCTTGACCGGCGATGTGATGCGTCTGCGGCAGATCCTGCTCAACCTGCTTGGCAATGCAATCAAGTTCACCAGCCACGGTTCGGTGAGCCTGCGCGTGCGCCTGCAGGAAGGCGGCAAGGGTGTGCGCTTCGAGGTCAGCGACACCGGTCCAGGTATCAGCGCCGAGCAGCAGCAACGCCTGTTCCGCCGCTTTGAACAGGCCGATGGTGCGCGCACCGCCGCGCGCTACGGCGGCAGCGGCCTGGGCTTGGCGATCTGCAACGAGTTGAGCGTGGCGATGGGCGGCAGCATCGATGTGGAAAGCAGCTTGGGCGAGGGCACCTGTTTCATCGTCGAGCTGCCGCTGGCCTGGGAAGTGCCGCCGACCTCGATGGATGATGATGCCGCCATCGGCGCGTGGATGAATCTGCCAGCGCAGCGGGTGTTGCTGGTGGAGGACGATCCGACCATTGCTGCGGTGATCCGCGGCTTGCTGGAAGTGCACGGGCATAGCGCGGTGCATGCCGCGCATGGGCTGGCGGCATTGGCGGAACTGTCCAACCAAGAGTTCGATGTGGCTTTGCTGGATCTGGATCTTCCCGGTATCGATGGCTTCGGACTGGCGCGGCAATTGAAGGCAATGGGCTACGAGATGCCGTTGATCGCGGTGACCGCACGCTCCGATGCCGAGGCTGAACCGCTGGCGCGCGATGCCGGCTTTGCCGACTTCCTGCGCAAGCCGGTTACCGCACAGATGTTGCTGGAGGCTATCGCTGGTGTATTGGAGGCGCAGCGCCGGCAACAGGCGCAGGCCGAGCCAGACTGAAGAGCGCGTTTACTCGGCAACTTCCTCCACCGCCCGCGGGTGTGGGCGGTTGTCGGGCAGCTGCCAGAACACCAGTGTCGAGCTGAGTGTGATTGCACCGACGCAGATGAAGGTGGCATGCAGCGCCGCCGTTGCGCCGTGGCCGCTCAAGTGGTCGCCAAAGGCCGCCAGCAGGCTGCCAGCGGTGGCGGCGCCAAAACCAGTGGCGAGCATCATCACCATCGACAACAGGCTGTTGCCGCTGCTGGCCTGATGCATGTCCAGGTCGCGCAGGGTGACGGTGTTCATGACGGTGAACTGCATTGAATTGACCGCGCCGAAGATCGCCAGCTGGGTCAGCTGCAGCCACAACGGCTGATCTGCATTGATCAGGGCGAAACTGGCCATCGCAAAGCCTACGCAGACGGTGTTGATCATCAGGATGCGGCGATAGCCAAAGCGCTCTACCAGGCTGACGGCTGCACGTTTGGCAGCCATGCCCGACAGCGCCACCGGAATCATCATCATGCCAGCGGTCATCGGGCTCAGGCCCATGCCAACCTGCAACAGCAGTGGAATCAACAGTGGCATCGCACCGCTGCCGATACGTGAGAACAGGTTGCCAAGGATGCCGATGCGGAAGCTGATCACCTTGAACAGGCTCAGCGGAAACAAGGCGTTGCTGGTGCTGGCCGCATGCAGCCAATAGCCGGCCAGCGCTGCGATGCCGACCACCGCCAGCAGCAGCACCAGTGCATGTGCCGAGTTGAGCGCCGAGACGCCATCCAGTGCCAAGGACAGGGCGATCATGCCGAACGCCAGCATCAGGTAGCCGGCCAGATCGAAGCGCTGTTTCCGCTGGCCGTAGTGGTCGGGCATGATCTTCAGCGCGGCGACGAAGCCGACCACACCGATCGGCAGATTGATCAGGAAGATCCAGTGCCAGGAAGAAACTTCCACCAGCCAGCCGCCCAGGGTCGGGCCCAGCAGTGGGCCGATTAGGGCAGGGATGGCGATGAAGCTCATCGCCGACAGGAACTGCTCGCGCGGTACCGAACGCATCACCGCCAAGCGACCCACCGGTAGCAGCATCGCGCCGCCTATGCCCTGCAGCACGCGCGAGGCGACCAGCCATTGCAGTGTCGGCGACAGCGCGCAGGCCAGCGAGCCCAGGGTGAACAACACGATCGCGGCGAGGAAGGTACGGCGCGTGCCGAAGCGGTCGGCGATCCAGCCAGAGGCGGGAATGAAGGTGGCCACAGCCAGCGCGTAACTGAATACCACTGACTGCATCTGCAGCGGGCTTTCACCCAGGCTGCGCGCCATCGCCGGCAAGGCCGTGTTGACGATGGTCGAGTCCAGCATCTGCATGAAGATGGCCAGTGACACCAGCCATAGCAGTGGTTTCTGGGTGGAAGTTGCGGGCAGTGGACTGGGCGGAGCAGGGGACATCAAAACGACTCGCGCTGAGGCAGGCGCTTATTGTCCTCCGATGCGTGTGCAGATGCCGCGTACGCGGCCGCTCACCTGTAGTGCCGAGCCATGCTCGGCAGGGGCTTTACCCGTAGCAGCCGCTCACCTGTAGTGCCGAGCCATGCTCGGCAGGGGCTTTACCCGTAGCAGCCGCTCACCTGTAGTGCCGAGCCATGCTCGGCAGGGGCTTTACCCGTAGTAGCCGCTCACCTGTAGTGCCGAGCCATGCTCGGCAAGGGCTTTACCCGTAGCGGAGGGGTTACGTGTAACGCCCTTGCCGAGCATGGCTCGGCACTACAGGTAAAGAAAGGCCCGGGTTGCCCCGGGCCTTCGGCTTCAGCGGCGGCTGAGGCGGTGTACTGCATCCACCAGCACCGCGACGTGCTCGGGGTTCATGTCCGGCGACATGCCGTGGCCAAGATTGAACACGTGGCCTTCGCGCGAACCACCATTGCCGGCGGCATAGCTTTCCAGCACCTTGCCGACTTCGCGGGTGATTGCATCCGGCGAGCCGTACAGCGTGGTCGGGTCGAGGTTGCCCTGCAGCGCGACCTTGCCGCCGACAGCGCGGGCGGCATCTTCCAGCGAGATGGTCCAATCCACGCCGACGCCTTCAGCGCCGCTGGCGGCCAGCTCGGCCACGTACTGGCCGGTGCCCTTACCGAACAGGATCAGCGGGGTGCGCTCGGCACCGTCGCCGCGCTTGAGCTCGCTGGCGATGCGGTTGAGGTAGCGCAGCGAGAATTCGCGGTACATCGCCGGGCCGAGCACGCCGCCCCAAGTGTCGAACACCTGCAATGCCTGCGCACCGGCCGCGCGCTGCGCCGACAGGTAGGCGATGACCGCATCGGTCACCACGTCCAGCAGCTGGTGCAGGGCCTTGGGCTCGTTCAGCGCCATTGCCTTGATGCGGGCGAAATCCTTGCTGCCGCCGCCTTCGATCATGTAGCAGGCCAGCGTCCATGGGCTGCCGGAGAAACCGATCAACGGCACCTTGCCATCGAGTTCGCGGCGGATCAGGCGCACTGCATCCATCACGTAGCGCAGCTCGGTTTCCATGTCCGGCACGGCCAGCTTGGCGACCGCGGCAACATCACGCACCGGGTGCTTGAACTTGGGGCCTTCGCCATCGACGAAGTACAGCTCCAGGCCCATCGCGTCGGGGATGGTGAGGATGTCCGAGAACAGGATGGCGGCATCCAGGTCGAAGCGCTCCAGCGGCTGCAGGGTCACTTCGCAGGCGACTTCCGGGTTCTTGGCCATGCCCAGGAAGCTGCCGGCGCGGGCGCGGGTGGCGCGGTACTCGGGCAGGTAGCGGCCGGCCTGGCGCATCAGCCAGACGGGGGTGTAGTCCACTGGCTCGCGGCGCAGGGCGCGCAGGAAGCGGTCATTGCGAAGTGGGCTGGTCACATGGAACTCCTGGAGGTAAGAACCGCAGGCGCGCTGCGGCGCACCTGCAGGGAATGCGGGATTCAGGGCGCGGGCTGGCCGGCGGTGAACATCACCTGGAAGCCTTTCTTGATCTGGCCATCGCGGGCCTTTTCGAAGGCATGGATGGCGTCGTCATGCTGCAGGAACAGCTCGCGGCGCAGTTGGATGCGGCCGCCGGTCTGGCCGCTTTCGCGCAACAGCTCCCAGCCGCCGAGCAGATCCGGCACGAGGGACAGTTGAACGTAGCGGGGGGCTTCTTTGCCGCTGGGCGGCTGTTGCAGTAGGACGCGCATGGCGGCGATTGTAGCCGGTGTGCGGGTTTTGGGCTGGTTTTGGGGGAACGAGCGGATAAGACCCGCGCCATCCTTCTCCCCTCGGGAGAGGGTGCCCGAAGGGCGGATTAGGGGGCGGGCAAAGCCTTGTGCACTTTTGACGCCATCAGGCTTTGCCCGGACCCTCACCCCAACCCCCGCTACGCGCCCCGGCCCTTGCGCCAGCGCAAGGGCGTTCAATGGGCAACGAACCAGTGGTTCGCAAGCTGCCCTTTCACCCCGCAGGGAGAGGGGCCTCAGAGCGCGGTGGTCGATTTATCGCTCAACCCAGCCGCAGCACGTCCAACACGGCAGCCTCATCCACATCCGGCACTACCTCGGCCTTGCCGATGCCGCGCCAGAGCACCAGCCGCAGGCGTCCGGCGATGTTCTTCTTGTCCAGCCGCATATGCCCAAGCAGTGCTTCTGCGTCCAGGCCAGCAGGGATAGCCGTCGGCAGGCCGTAAGCCTCCAGCAGCTCGTGCAGCGTCTCGGTATCGGCTGCATCAGCCATGCCCAGCGCCGCCGACAGCTTGGCGGCCAGCACCATGCCAACCGCGACTGCCTCACCGTGATTGAGGTTGTCATTGCCCGGCGCGCCATAGCCCTGCGCGGTCTCGATCGCATGGCCGAAGGTGTGGCCGAGGTTGAGCAGGGCACGCTCGCCCTTCTCCAGCGGGTCACGTTCGACGATCTCGGCCTTGTGCTCGCAGCTGCGGGCGATGGCCTGGGCCAGCGCGCCGTCGTCGCCGGCCAAGAGAGCTTTGCGCTCGGCCTGCAGCCATTGGAAGAACAGTGGGTCGCGGATGGCACCGTATTTGATGACTTCCGCCAGCCCAGCACGCAGCTCGCGCAGCGGCAGGGTGCGCAGTGCGCTGGTATCGGCGACCACCGCACGTGGCGGATGGAAGGCGCCGACAAGGTTCTTGCCCTGTGGGATATCCACGGCGGTCTTGCCGCCAACCGAGGAATCAACCATCGACAGCAGGGTGGTGGGCAATTGCACGCAGTCCACGCCGCGCATCCAGCAGGCCGCGGCAAAACCAGCCAGGTCGCCGACCACGCCGCCGCCCAGGGCGAGCACGCAGGCATCGCGGGTAGCGCCGAGGCCTGCCAGCGCGTTGATCGCGCCGGCGAAATTGTCCAGGGTTTTGGAGGCTTCGCCGGCCGGGATGATGTGCTGGCCGATCTTCAGGTCGGGGCGGGCGGCCAGCAGCACGGTCTGTACCTGGGCCAGGTATAGCGGCGCGACGGTGTCATCGCTGACCAGCAGCACATGACGGCCGCGGATGGCGCTGACCAGCGTTTCGGTCTGCGACAGCAGGCCCGGGCCGATATGGATCTGGTAGGGGTGTTCGCCGCCGACGGCGACGGTGCGGGTGGGAGCAGTCATGCGGGTCGGTTCCAGAATCTTCCATTGCGCGGCAAGCCGGGTGACGGTGTGCGCGGTGGCGTCGGCGGGGGTGTAAAGGTCGGTATCGATGATCAGGTCGGCCACGTCGCGGTAAAGCGGGTCGCGGATTTCGGCCATGGCGTGCAGCACCTGTTCGCGGTCCTCACGCTGCAGCAGCGGCCGGGTCTTGTCGCGGTGCAGGCGGGCCAGCTGTGAGGCCACGCTGACCCGCAGGTAGACCACAAAACCACGGGCGCGGATGCGCTCACGGTTCTCAGGGTCGAGCACGCTGCCGCCGCCGGTGGAGATCAGCTGGCCGCTGCCGTCCAGCAGGCAGGACAGGACCCGTTTTTCGTGGGCACGGAAGCCGGCCTCGCCGACGTTCTCGAAAATGGCCGGGATGCTGGAGCCGACGTCGTCGACGATGGCTTGGTCGGCATCCACGAACACCAGCCCGAAACGCTCGGCCAAGCGACGGCCGATGCTGGTTTTGCCGGCGCCCATGGGGCCGACCAGGATGAGATTGGGGGCGGGATTCATTACCGGAGGATGCTAGCACCTCGTGTCAGTGCCTTAACACGGTAGCAGCCAAGCTCGGCAGTTCCACGAATGGTTCGTGGTGCAACCAAGGAGTTGGACATGTCAGTGGCGAAAATCATTGAAGTCAATGCGTCCTCCAAGACCAGCATCGAGGATGCGGTGCGTAGCGGCATCAAGAAGGTGGCCGAGACGGTCAAAGGCATCCAGGGCGCGTGGATCAACGAAACCAAGGTTGTCACCGACAGTGACGGCAATGTCACCGAGTGGCGGGTCAACCTGCGGATTACGTTCCTGGTGCAGTAGGCGGTTGCAGTAATCGCGCGGTGGGCGTCCAGCGATCATGCAGGGCGCGCATCTGCAAGGGCTCGGCGGCGATAGCGCCGTCGAGCCGTTCATGCGGTGCCGTTGTAGTCCTGCTTGCTGGACCGAATCAGCCCTGTGGGTCTGCCAGCGGCTGCCGTTGTGAATCCAGTGCAATGACCCGGTCAGCGATGCCGGGCAGGGTGCGCAATGCCTGTCGGCTGATGCGTTCGTAGAACTGCACGAAGCGCTCCAGTTGCGGCCGGGTCATGCTGCTGCGGCCGGGTGAGGCCTGCTGCAGCGCCTGCTCCTGCTGCCAGCGCCAGTGCGGGACCACCGCAAAGCTGGGCGGTTGCAACATCCACAGTCGGTCAAAACGTTGCCACAAGGCCGGGTAGTGCTCGGCCAAAGCCTGGTTGCACCAGCGCCGCCAGCTGCCATCGGCATCGGCGTCGCGTTCCAGTGCGTTCAATGGTGTTTGCAAAGCGTCATCGGTTTCGGCCGGTGTGCCCAGAAACCAGCCTTCGAACACCAGCAGATCAAGCGGTTGCTCGATCTTTTTCCACTGTGCTTCCGGCACGCGTTCGTCGGCGAGCTTGTCGAAGCGCGGCAAGGGGAACGCTTGTCCGGCTTTGGCTGCATCCAGGGTAGCCAGCGCCAGCGCCAGATCATGCGTGCCGGGCGGCCCGCGTGTGGCCAGCAAGGGATGCACGCGGTCGGCCAGACGTTGCCGCTGCGCGCGGGTCAGGTAGGTGTCGTCGATGGACACCGCCGCAGCGCACAGGCCGCGGCTGCGGGCCAGATCCACGATCTGCGCCGCCAGCGTGGACTTGCCACTGCCTTGCACGCCGCTGATCGCCAGTACTGGCGTGCCGTCGGCACTGCTCAGCGCATCATCCAATGCCTGTGCAACCAGTGCCGGCGCAAAGCGGCGTTGGGAAAAACTGTGCGGAACGGGGGACATGCCGCCACAATAGCCCAAACACGTGCCCTACGAAGCAGGACCATGACCAATCTTTACGCAGAAGCGCTTTCGACTTTCGCCGCATTGTTTGAAGAGGCCAAGGCTGGCAAGGAGATCGATGCCACCGCGATGACGGTTGCCACCGCCGACATCGATGGCCGCCCGTCGGCACGCACGGTGCTGCTCAAGGCCTTCGACGAACGCGGCTTCGTGTTCTACACCCACCTGGACAGCCGCAAGGGCCGCGAACTGCACGATAACCGGGCAACGGCGTTGTTGTTCCTGTGGCGCAGCCTGCGCGAGGCTGGCATCCAGGTGCGGATTGAAGGTGATGCGCAGTTGGTGTCCGCCACTGAAGCAGATGCCTACTTCGCCGGCCGCCCGCGTATGAGCCAGATCGGCGCCTGGGCCTCGGTGCAGTCACAGCCGCTGGCCTCGCGCGAAGAGTTCGAACAACGCCTGGCCAATTTCGAGGAGCGCTTCGAAGGCCGCGATGTGCCGCGCCCGGACGGTTGGGGTGGCGTGCGGGTGGTGCCACGACGCATCGAATTCTGGTACGGAGCCGACTTCCGCCTGCACGAGCGCTGGTGTTACGAGGCCGATGCGGCGGGTGAGTGGAGCAAGCGGATGCTGTTCCCGTAATGGCAAGGGGAGCACCTGCATGATTGGTCCACGCCGCATTGTCTGTCTGACCGAAGAACCGACCGAAACTCTGTACGCGCTGGGCGAGCAGGATCGCATCGTCGGCATCAGCGGTTTTACCGTGCGACCGCCCGAGGCGCGCCGCGACAAGCCCAAGGTCAGCGCCTTCACCAGTGCCAAGGTTGGTGAGATCCTCAAGCTCAAGCCGGATCTGGCCATTGGCTTCTCCGATATCCAGGCGGATATTGCAGCCGAGCTGATTCGCAACGGCGTGGAAGTGTGGATTGCCAACCACCGCAGTGTGGCCGGCATCATCGATTACATCCGCCGGTTGGGCGGGCTGGTGGGCGTGGCCGCACGTGCCAATGCCTATGCAGACGAGTTGCAGTGTGGGTTGGATGCGATAGCCGAGCAGGCGGCGAAATTGCCGCAGCGCCCGCGTGTCTATGTCGAGGAATGGGATGAGCCCATCATCACCGGCATTCAATGGGGCGCCGAGCTGGTGGAGATCGCTGGCGGCATCGATGTGTTCCCGGAGTTGTCGTGCGAACCGCTGGCCAAGGCGCGCATCCTTGCCAATGGTGACCCGGTGATCGCGCGCAATCCGGACATCATCATCGGCTCATGGTGTGGCAAGAAGTTCCGCCCGGAGCGGGTGGCGGCGCGTCCCGGCTGGGAAGCAATCAATGCCGTGCGCGATGGCGAGCTGCACGAGATCAAATCACCGCTGATCCTGCAGCCGGGCCCGGCCGCGCTGACCGATGGCGTGCAGGCGATTGCACAGATCATCAAGCAATGGTCGAAACGGGCAGGGGCGTTTTTTTTTGCGCGCGTCACCCGCATACCAAAACCACACACACCCCCCCCAAACACAAACAAACCAATCAAAATACCCCAAGTGCGGCCCGGCATAGAGGCCAAC
>NZ_JBRREB010000035.1:0-47015 GCF_056759995.1 Stenotrophomonas sp. STEN030
CCCCCCTCGCCCCGCCAACCCCCTCCCCGGTCGCCCCCCCCCCCCCCCCGCGCCCCCCCCCCCGCCCCCCCCCCTCCCCTCCCCCCCCCCCCCCACTACAGGGCCTTACTGGAAGTTGTAGCGCACCACGTGGAAGAACACCGGCGCGGAGAACACCACCGAATCCAGGCGATCCAGGATGCCGCCATGGCCTTCGATCATCTCGCCCCAGTCCTTGGCGCCGAGGCTGCGCTTCACTGCCGACAACGCCAAGCCGCCAAGGAAGCCGCAGATCACGATCAGCAGCGACAAGGCTGCCGATTGCAGCGGTGAGAACGGGGTGATCCAGTACAGCGCCGCGCCTACGCCAGTTGCCGCCAAACCGCCGCCGACCAAGCCTTCAACCGTTTTCGAAGGGCTTACCAATGGCGCAAGCAGGTGTTTGCCGAACAGCTTGCCGAACACGTACTGCAGCACATCGCTGAGCTGTACCACCAGCAGCAGGTAGAACAGCAGCATCAGGTTCTGCCCTTCGTAGCCTGGAATGCGCAGCAGCATCAGCGCCGGTGCATGGCTGAGGCAGAACACGGTGAGCATCACACCCCACTGGATCTTGGTGTTGCGCTCCAGGAAGTTCTCGGTGTCACCGGACAGTGCCGATACCGCGGGCAAGGCAAGGAAGCCGTACACCGGAATGCACATGACAAACAGGCCGTACCAGTCAATACCGATCAGCCAGTACTGCAGCGGGATGGCGATGTAGAAGCACAGGCACAGAGCGAGATGGTCGCCACGTCGTGTTGGCGTCAGTGAGATGAATTCACGCAGCGCAAAGAACGACAACAGGCCGAAGAACACCAGCGTGGCGATCTTGCCGAGCACAAAGCAGAACAGCAGCACGGCGGCCATCACCCACCACGCACGGATGCGCGCGTTGAGGTTGTCGACCACCGAGCCGGGTTTGATCCGGCCAAGAATGAAGCCGATCGAGCTGGCGAGGATCAGCACGCCAAACACGCCGCCGATCATCCACCAGAAGCTGGGCGGCGCGCGATCAATGGCCTGCTGCAGGAAACTGCCCAGCGGGAGCTGTAGGAATACGTTGTTCATGCCAGCTCCACCACCGCGTTGCGCGCGCGTTCCAGAAACTGCGCCTTGTCTTCATCGGGAATGCGGGCCAACGGAGGCCCAAAGCGCGCGGTACATACCAGTGGCACCGGCACCATGCTGCCCTTGGGCAGCGCGCGCCGTGCGTTGTCCAGATACACCGGCACCAGTTCCACATGCGGGTAGTGCTGGGCCAGATGGAACAGGCCGGCCTTGAACGGCTGTGGCAGCGGTTCGTGGTTGCGGGTGCCTTCCGGGAACAGGATCAGTGAATCACCGGCATCCAAGGCGTCATGCAGCGGTTGCAGTGGATCGCTTTCGCACTTGCTGCGATCACGTTCGATCAACACCGCGTTGAAGCCCTTGTCGGCGATGACTTTGCGCACACCCTTGCTCCAGTAATCACGCGCGGCGACCGGTCGGGTGTGCTCGCGCAGGGCCGGTGGCAGTGCTGACCACAACGCAACCGTATCCAGGTGGCTGGAGTGGTTGGCGAAGTAGATGCGCTGGGTGTCGGTAGGGCGGCTGCCAACCCAACGCGGGTAGGCACCAATGAAAACCTTGACGGCGGCGACCAGCAGGCTTGAAAGCATCAGTTGCCTGCCTTGAGTTGCGCGGCAATTGCGCGGGTGCGGGTGATGCAGGTCAACAGCGAGCCGGCGGCGATAATGATGGCGGCGGCAGGCAGCACGTAATACGTGTGCGTGGTCAGTTGCTCGATGATGGCCAGCACGCAGGCCGCAGTGAGTACGAACATGCGGTGCTGTTTGGCCATCGGCCCGCGAAAGTCCTGGGCCAGGCCGAGGCTGGCACCGGACAGGCGCACATAGGCGGTAAGCGCGGCAAGCAAGGCGCCAAGCCAGCCCAACCAGGGCATGCCGGCGGCATAGCCGAGCGCGACGATCAGCAGGGAGTCGGCGATGCGGTCCGGGTATTCGTTGTAGAGCGCACCGGTCGGTGTCTGCTTGCCGCCCTCCATCGCCACCATGCCGTCGAGCAGGTTGCAGATCAGGCGCAGCTGGATGCCGACGGCACAGGCGATAAGCCCGGGTATGCCTGGCCAATACAGCAGCGCAGCGGCGCCGCCTGCGGCGAAGAAAATGCTGAGTACCGAGATCTGGTTCGGTGTGATTGAGGAGCGTGCCAACGCGGCGCTGAGGGCACGAGCCCAGCCGGTGGAACGGGCGGCAATTGGTCTACGGTCTTCCTTTCCCATGGGCCGATGGTAGTGCATTGGTCGTTAAGGAGAACAGGGAGCAGGGGGGGGGAGGCTGCCGGGGTGGGTTAGTGGATGGGCTTTGAGCGCTGTCCTGGCTTCGGCTTCTGCTTGTGTTTTGGGTTTGGGTTTGGGTTTGGCTTTGGTTTTGGTTTTGGTTTTGGTTGTGGCAGTTGCCTTGGCCTTGGCTTCGGCTTTGGCTTTGGCCTTGGCTTTGGCAGTTGCTGTTTGCTGTCCCTTCTCCCGCCTGCGGGAGAAGGTGCCCGGAGGGCGGATGAGGGCGCTTTTGGGGTTTTAGTTTTTGTTTTTGCTGGATCAAGAGCCAAAGCCAAAGCTGCCCTCATCCCAACCCTTCTCCCGTAGGCGGGAGAAGGGCTAAATCAATAGCCAAAGCAATAGCCAAAGCCAAAGCCCAAAGCCCAAAGCCCCAAAAAAAAATTGCCCTCGCAGGCAGCCTTCTTTGCTCAATCACGATCAGCGCAGGAAAGCGTGTCAGACCGCCTGCAGTCGCGCGCGTGTCTCTGCATCGGGGAAACCAAGCGTGAGATAACGAGGCGGGTGGATGTGCCGGGTGTCTTCACGCAGCAGGTGGCCAAGAATGGGTTGCGCCTGCTCCCAGTCAACCATCAGGGTCTCGGCCTCCCCATCATCCACAGGCATCACCAGAACCAATCGGTCGGTGCGTGGAAGTGAGCTGGCAATCCCATCGGTCCAGGCGCACAGCGAAACCCGCTCTTCGCTGTGGACCATGAAACTGGCAACAAACACATCTTCTTCATGCTTCTGGTGCACGCGCTCCAATAGCTGCTTCTGCAACGCGTAGGCATCAGTGTCGAGTTCCAGCCGGAGTTGTCGCTGGCGCTCGCGCAGGGCCGCATCGGCCAGAACATGCGCATGCAGCTGGCCGTCGTCGTAGCGCAGCACTTCCCAGGAGATCACGCGGCCATCGGCAAATGCGTTGGCGGCCAACTCCAGCATCTGCGCCTGCCCCTGCAGGTCGCCTTCGCCGGCAACCAGCAATACGTCACGCGTAGCCAGCATGAACACCGGCAGCCCGGCGACGGGCACCCGGTGCAGCAGATCTGGCAGCAGCGCGCGACTGCTGTCATACGCATCGCCCCAGGCGGCCTGGTAGACGCCGGGCATTACCTCGACGAAAGGTTCGTCGGGGCTTTGCCGCAGGTTGGCGCGGGCGATTGCCAGGGCCTGATCGAAGTCCACGCCCCAAGCTTCCTCCGGTCCGCGGGTGAGAGTGGCGGTGTGGTCGGGATGGTCTACCGCCAGCAGCTCGACGCACTCTTCGCTCAGGCGCCGGTACTGCAGCTGCATCGGCGGCGCGTCCCAGCCATCCTGCTCGGCATGGTGCAGGCTGATTTCCTCAAGCTGGGTGATGCTGCGGATCAAGGGGCGCAGCATGGGCCGGGTCTGCTCCCAGCTCATCGCGGCATCGTTGTCGTGGATGCCAAGCAAGCTGCTGAAGGACTGCAAGGCCTTGCGCTGTTGTCCGCGCGGAGCGCCCATGTAGGCGTGGTAGGCGTTGTGCAGGTTGAAGTAGGAGCCGTTGGCATGGCGGATGCGGAAGGTATCCGCTTCGTATTCCAGTTCATGCGGGTAGCCATTGCTGCGCACCGCGTCCATGAACTTGCGGGCAAACTGGTCCTGGTCGGGTTTGTCCTTGAACAGATTGCCGAAAAATGCTGAAAACATGCCAACCCTCCCTGTGTATGCGGCGCTTATCGTGTGGGGAGGCGTCGGTACTTGGCAAGGGCGGTTGTACAAAAAGCAGACGGGCCGCTTGCGCGGCCCGTCCGGGTAGAGCTTTCACCTGCCGCCGAACTTACTTCAGCTTTGCAGCCTTGCGCAGGGCTTCGGCACGGTCGGTGTTCTCCCAGGAGAACGCAGTCGCGTTCTGGGTCTTGCCGTCGCCGTCGACGTACGAGAATTCCTTCGGCTTGCGGCCGAAGTGGCCGTAGGCAGCGGTCTGCTGGTACATCGGGTGGATCAGGTCCAGCATCTTGATGATGCCGTACGGACGCAGGTCGAAGTGGGCGCGGATCAGCTTCTCGATCTGGGCGTCCGAAATCTTGCCGGTGCCGAAGGTGGTGACCGAGATCGAGGTCGGCTCGGCCACGCCGATGGCGTAGGAGACCTGCACTTCGCACTTGTCAGCCAGGCCAGCAGCAACCACGTTCTTGGCGACGTAACGGGCAGCGTAAGCGGCCGAACGGTCAACCTTGGACGGGTCCTTGCCGGAGAACGCGCCACCGCCGTGACGGGCCATGCCGCCGTAGGTGTCGACGATGATCTTGCGACCGGTCAGGCCGCAATCGCCGACCGGGCCGCCGATCACGAAGATGCCGGTCGGGTTGATGTGCACCTTGTTCTTCGGCAGCTTGTCCAGCCACGCCTTCGGCAGCACCGGCTTGAGGATGTGCTCGCGCACGGCCTCGACCAGGTCCTTCTGCTTCACGCCCGGATCGTGCTGGGTCGACAGCACAACGGCGTCAAGACCTTCGATCTTGCCGTCCTGGCCGTAACGCAGGGTCACCTGGCTCTTGGCGTCCGGGCGCAGCCACGGCAACGGCGAGTTCTTCTTCTTGCGGATCTTGGCCTGCTGCTCGACCAGACGGTGCGAGTAGTAGATCGGCGCCGGCATGAATTCCGGGGCTTCATTGCAGGCATAGCCGAACATCAGGCCCTGGTCACCAGCGCCTTGCTCTTCCGGCTTCTTGGCCTTCTTGTTGGTGCCGTCAACGCCGGCAGCAATGTCGGGCGACTGCTTGCCCAGCATGTTGATGATGGCGCAGGTGTGGCCGTCGAAGCCGACGTTGGAGTTGTCGTAGCCGATTTCGTTGATGACGTTGCGGGTCAGTTCTTCGATATCGACCCACGCCGAGGTGGTCACTTCGCCGGCGACAATTGCCGCACCGGTCTTGACCAGGGTTTCGCAGGCCACGCGGGCGCGTTTGTCCTGGGTCAGGATCGCGTCCAGCACCGCATCGGAGATCTGGTCGGCAATCTTGTCCGGATGGCCTTCGGAGACCGATTCGGAGGTGAACAGGTAGCTGGACATCGGGCTATATATCCCTTGATTCGGATGGAAAGATGGGCGCGCATCATACACGGTCGGCACCTTGACGGAATAGTGCCGAAGTGTCTGTTGCCATCCGGTTAAGCCACGGTCACCGGATTGCCGCAAAACCGCAACCGGCCTGCCTTGTGGCGGGCGCAGGCTCCCGGCCAATGGGCCGACAGGGAGACCTTGCCATGCAACAGATCGCGCAGCGCCTGCAGCAACGCTACCCCGATTGGTTCCACGGCCCGCGCCGACACCTGGCCCGGCCGCTATTGCGCACAGTGGGACGCTGGTCACGTTTCGACCAACTGGACGCCTTCCTGCAGCGCAGCGCCGGGTTACAGGGCTTCGCCTTCGTCAGCGCCGCGCTGGGCTTCCTCGACACCGGCTACGCAGTGGATGCGGCGGCGCTGGCGCGGATTCCGGTCAGTGGGCGCCTGCTGATCGTCGCCAACCACCCCTCCGGGGCGCTGGACGCGTTGGCACTGCTGGACGCAGTGGGCAGGGTCCGCAGCGACGTGCGGATCATCGCCAACGACATGCTGCTGGAGCTGGAGCCGCTGCGCGATCTGCTGCTGCCGGTGCGCATCCTCGGCGGCAGCGCCCAGCGGGCCAGCCTGCAGGCGGTGGAACAGGCGCTGCAGGCCGAGCAGTGCGTGATCGTATTCCCGGCCGGTGAGGTCTCGCGGCTGTCGCTGCAGGGCATCCGCGACGGTCGTTGGAACCGTGGCTTCGTCCGTTTTGCCCGTGCCTGCGACGCGCCGGTGCTGCCGGTACGGGTGCAGGCGCGCAATTCGGCGCTGTTCTACGGCGCCTCGGCGCTGTTCAAGCCGGCCGGCACCGCCTTGCTGGCGCGCGAGATGTTCGCTCGCCGCAAGCGGCCGCTGCGCCTGCAGATCGGCCAGCTGATGCGGCTGGACGCGCAGCAGGACCCGGCGCGGCAGCTGCAGGCGGTGCGGGATGCGCTGTACGCGCTGGGCAGGGAGCAGCGGAACGCCGAGTTGCGCGAGGAAGGCCCGCAGCCCCTGGCCGAGCCGATTGTCGCTGCCGACGTCGCCGCTGCCATCGACACCACCGAGCTGCTCGGCCAGACCAGCGACGGCAAGCAGATCCGGCTGGCCCAGTGCGCGGCCAACTCGCCGCTGCTGCTGGAACTGGGCCGGTTGCGGGAGCTGACCTTCCGCGAAGTGGGCGAGGGCACCGGCCGCAGCCGTGATCTGGATGATTTCGATCCGCTCTACCAGCACATCGTGGTCTGGGATGCGCCAGCCCAGCGCATTGCCGGTGCCTATCGGGTGATGCGCGGTGCACCGGCCTTGGCGCGCAGTGGCCTGCAGGGCCTGTATACCGCCAGCCTGTTCCGCTACTCGGACGATGCCATCCCGCGTATCGCCGAGGGCATGGAGCTGGGCCGCAGCTTCGTGGTGCCCGACTACTGGGGCAGCCGCAGCCTGGATTATCTGTGGCAGGGCATCGGCGCCTACCTCGCCAGCCAGCCGGGCGTGCGCTATCTGTTTGGCGCGGTATCTATCAGTGCCGCATTGCCACGCGAGGCGCGCGAACAACTGGTCGCCTATTACCAGCAGTACTACGGGGCTGGCCGCAGCCTGGCCGAGTCGAACCGGCCGTTCCAGTACTTCGCCGCGCCACCAAGTTTCGGCGAGCTGGACACGCAGGCGGCGTTCGACGTGCTCAAGGCCAATCTGGCGACGCTGGGTACCAGCGTGCCGACCTTGTACCGGCAGTACACCGATCTGTGTGAGCCGGGTGGTGCGCGTTTCCTTGCGTTCGGCGTCGATCCGGATTTCAGCGATTCCATCGACGGCCTGATCGAAGTGGATCTGCAGGCCATCCGCCCGCACAAGCGCAAACGCTATCTGCGCGATGCCGGAGCAGTTGTATGAGCCCGGTGCCGGTGCTGCCGCCGCACCGGCGCGCGGTGTTCATCTCCGACACGCATCTGGGCGCGCGCCATTGCCATGCGGCGGAACTGGCGCGCTTCCTCACCAGCCTACGTTGCGAACGCCTGTATCTGGTCGGCGACATCGTCGATCTGTGGTGGCTTTCGCATAAGCGAGCGACCTGGCAGCAGGCGCATAACGAGGTGATCGAGGCCTTGCACGCGCTGCGTCGTGCCGGCACCGAGATCATCTACATCCCCGGCAATCACGATGCACCACTGCGTCGCACCTGCGGCCTGATGCTGCCGGCCATGCAGGTTCGCCGGCGCGCGATCCACACCACCGCCGATGGTCGTCGCATGTTGGTCGTACATGGCGATGACTACGACGGCGCTACCCATTTTGGTGGGTTGCAGGAACGCTTCGGTGACTGGCTGTACTACCGCATCCTCACCGGTAACCGTCTGCTCAACGCTGCGCGGCGTCGGCTTGGCCTGCGCTATTGGTCGCTGTCGGAATTCCTCAAGCGGCAGAGCGGTGCGGCCGAACGCTATATCGAGCGTTTCGTGCAGGCCGGGCTGGCCGATGTGCGACGGCGCGGCTTGGACGGCATCATCTGCGGGCATATCCATCGCGCGGCGCTGGTCGAGCGCGATGGTTTGGTCTACGCCAATGATGGTGACTGGGTGGAAAGCCTGACCGCGCTGGCCGAGGACCAGGATGGCAGCCTGCGCCTGCTCGACCATTCCGGCCGCAGTCTGGCCTGCCTGCCGGGAACCCTGCGGTTGGCGCAGGCGGCCTGATTGCCCGGCTGACTTCTTCCTCACTCGGTGGGCGGCTATGCTGGGGCCAGCCAACGAGCAGGGAGTATCGGGGTGGCAGGTAAGCAGCCAACATCGGTAGCGACAGGGTTGTGCATGCTGTGGATGTTGTTGGCGCCACCGGCTGTGGCGGCAGAGGTGGTGCCTGCCTTGAGTTACGAGCAGGCGCGGCAGCGCCTGGAGCAGGTGTCCGACGCGCTGGCCGCCGCCGATGCCGGGGTGCGTAACAAGTTGGACCTGCAGGACGCCAGCCGCTACCTGCGGCTGCCGGAAATCACCGCCGACGTGCGCCGCATGCAGTTCCAGAAGACCTTGAACCTGCCATTGGGCTCGCTGGCGCCAGTCGCTGAGGCGTTCGGCATCGAGTCGCCGCTCGAGTTCGGCGAGCGCGACTGGCGCACGCGTCCAATTGTTACTGCCAGCGTGCCCTTGTACAGCGGTGGCCTGATCCCGGCCGCGCAAGGCGCCGCACAGGCCGCCAGTGATCTGGCCCAGGCCGATCGTGAACTGCAGCGGCAGTCGTTGTCGCTACAGTTGGTGCAGGCCTACTTCGGCCAGCAGTTGGCCGAGCAGGCGGTGCAGGTGCGCCGTGACGTGCGTGACGGCTTGCAGCGGCATCTTGAGGATGCACAGAAACTCGAGCGCGAGGGCTTCGCCACCAAGGCGCAGCGTTTGCAGGCCAACGTCGCGCGTGACAAGGCCGAGCGCGAATACCAGAAGGCCGTCAACGACCTGTCCACCCTGCAGCAGGCCTTGGCCACCTTGCTGCGTAGCGGCGGCACGGTAGCGACTACCTCGCCGTTGTTCGTGATCAACGGTCCAGTTGGTGCCCGCGAGGAGTTCGAGCGCAGTGCCCAGCAGCGGCATCCGCAGGTTGGCCGTTTGCGCGCGCTGACCGCGCAGGCCGAACAGGGCGTGCGTGCACAGCAGGCCAAGCTCAAGCCGCAGATCTATCTGTTTGGCCAGTACGACCTGCGTCGTCGCGATGCGTTGTTGACCGATGCCGACTGGGCGTTCGGCATTGGCCTGCGTTACACCTTCCTGTCGCCAACGGCGCGGCCGCTGCAGGTCAGCGCTGCGCGCGCGCAGCTGGAGCAGGCGCAGTCGGGCCTGAGCGAAGTGGAGAACCAGCTGCAGCTCGGTGTCGGCAAGGCATGGAACGAACTGGAGACCGCCCGCGTGCAGTTCCAGCTGCTGGACAGCAGCATCGCCCAGGCGCAGGAAAACCTGCGCCTGCAGGAGCTGTCGTTCCGCGAAGGCCAGTCCACCTCACTGGATGTGATCGACGCGCGGCTCGGCTTGGGCGGGGCGCAGGTGGAGCGTGCACAGGCTGCCTATCAATTCGACGTGGCGCTGGCGCAGCTGCTGGAAGTGAGCGGGCAGCTGCAACGTTTTGACGACTACCGCCAACGCGCGGACAAGGTGCTGGAATGAGCGATTCGCTGCAGGTGGAGACCAGTCCGCGGCAACGCCGCGTGTTTCTGATTGCCGGCGTGGTGCTGCTGGTGCTGGTGGCGGTCGGCCTGTGGCTGGGCCTGCGCAGCCCACCGGACCAGGTGCAGGGCATGGCCGACGCCGACAACGTCAACGTCGCCGCCAAGGTCACTGCGCGCCTGCAGCAGTTGCATGTGCGTGAGGGCGACCGGGTCAAGGCCGGGCAGGTGCTGTTCGATCTCGACAGCCCCGAGGTTGCCGCCAAGGAGCGCCAGGCCGACGCGGTTGTCGCTGCTGCCACGGCGATGGCGTCCAAGGCAGAGGAGGGCGCACGCAGCGAGGACATCCGTGCTGCCGAAGCCAACTGGAAGCGCGCACAGGCCGGCGCGGAGCTGGCGACCAGCACCTTCCGCCGGCTCGACAATCTTTATGCCGAAGGCGTGGTAAGCCGGCAGAAGCGCGACGAAGCGCAGGCACAGGCGCGCAGTGCCAACGAGCTTACCCGCGCTGCCCGCGCGCAATACGACCTTGCCCTTGCCGGTGCGCGCGTGCAGGACAAGGACGCAGCGCTGGCACAGGTGCGCCAAGCCGAGGGTGCCAAGGCCGAGGTCGATGCGGCCCGGCAGGAAACCCAGGGTCGCGCGCCGCTGGCTGGCGAGGTTGGCAAGCGCATGGCCGATATCGGCGAACTGGTACCGGCCGGCTATCCGGTTTTCACCCTGGTCGACATCGACCATATGTGGGTGGCGCTGAACCTGCGCGAGGACCAGATGAACGGGCTCAAGCCCGGCGCCCGTCTGCAGGGCACGATTCCGGCGCTGCAGGACCGCGGTGCGGCGTTTGAGGTCTACTTCATCAATCCGGCCGGTGACTACGCCACCTGGCGCAGCACCCGTCAGTCGTCCGGCTATGACGTGCGCAGTTTCGAAGTTCGGGCGCGGCCGCAGCAGCCGATCGAAGGATTCCGGCCGGGCATGAGCGTGCTGTTTGCATGGCCACAGGACTGACACCGGGCAAGGCCTTCGCCGCCTCGCTGCGGCGCGAGTTGCAGCACTGGCGCAGCGACCGCTGGGAGCTGGCGCTGGTGACGCTGCTGCCAGTGCTGTTGATGGCGCTGATGATGTGGTTGTTCTCCGGCTCGGTACTGCGGCAGGTACCGATCGCCTTGGTTGATCTGGACCACAGCCCGACCAGCCGTGGCTTGGCGCGTGCCATCGACGACAGCCCCGGCGTGCAGGTGGCAAGTCAGCCGGCGTCGCTGCAGCAGGCGCAGGCACAGCTGCGTGCGCTGGAGGTGTTTGCGATCGTGCTGATACCGCGCGACCTGAGCCGGCGCGCGCTGCGTGGCGAAACGGTACCGGTCTACGCCTTCTACAACGCCACCTACATGGCCACCGGGCAATCGGCCGGGCGCGATATCGGCGACGCGGTAAGTGCCTATAACGCGCGCATGCTCAAGGAGCAGATTGCGTTGCAGGTTGGCCCGGCAAAACTGCGTGGGCCGCCGGTGACGGCGCAGGCGACGGTGCTGTACAACCCGGCGCGCAGCTATGAATTGTTCCTGCTGCCGCTGATCTTCCCGGCCATGCTGTCCTTGCTGGCTGCGCTTGCAGCCGGTGCCGCGTTTGGTCGCGAGCAGCGCGATGGGCTGCTTGGCAGCTGGCTGCAGCAGCGGCCGTGGGCAACGATGGCCGGCAAGCTGTTTCCGTATGTCGCCCTGTTCTCGCTGTATGGCGCGGCGGGGGTGATCTATCTGGCCTACGTGCGTGGTGATGGCATGGCCGGCAGCCTGTGGCTGATGCTGTTGGCGCAGCCGCTGTTCTATCTGGCCTGCTGCAGTTTCGCGCTGCTGTTCATCGCCGTGACCCGCGACATCTGCACCGGGCTGTCGGCGGTAGGTCTGACGATTGGTACGGCGTTGGCGTTTTCCGGCGCCACCTTCCCGGTGATCGAGGCACCGTTGTTCACCCGCATCTGGAACCTGTTGCTGCCGCTCACCGCCTACGTGCAGGTGCAGATGCAGCAGTTGTTCATGGGCGCGCCGTGGCAGGTATCGCTGCGGCCACTGACGATATTGCTGTTGATGAGTCTGGTGGCCGGTGGCTTGGGTGCAGGCCTGCTGTTGCGTGCGGCCCGCCAGCAGGCGCGCGCATGAGCGGCTTCGTGACCAGCTTCCGCATCACCCTGCAGGCAATGTTCGCCGACCCGGCGGCGCGCGCGGTGATGATAGGCGCGGTGCTGCTGTACTCGTTCTTCTACCCGGCGGCGTATCGCCATCAGGTTGCCAGTGATCTGCCGATCGCGGTGGTGGATGCTGATCACAGCGCAACCAGTCGCGAGCTGATCCGGCATGTGGACGCACTGCTGGCGGTGCGGGTGGTCAGCCAGCCGCCGGATCTGGCCCAGGCCAAACAGCAACTGCTGCGCGGCGAGGTGGATGGCATCGTGCTGATCCCGCAGCGGCTGGAGCGCGACATCCTGCGTGGCGGCAGTGGGCAACTGGTGTTGCTGGGTAACGGCGCCTACCTGAGCCGGGCCAGTGCCATCCTCAACGGCCTGGCCGAAGGCATCACCGGCTTTGGTCGCCAACAAGCGCTGCGCCAGGCCGCCTTCATGGGCGCGCCGCAGGCAGCGCCGCTGCAGTTGGTGCAGCGCCCGCTGTACAACACCCGCGAAGGCTATGGCAGCAGCGTGGTGCCCGGCGTATCGGAACTGATCGTGCATCAGACCCTGCTGCTCGGTATCGGTGTATTGCTGGGCAGCCGCCGCGCGCAGCTGGGCAGGCGATTGCAGTTCGACCTGCCGACCTTGTCGGGCATGGCCTTTGCGTTCACCGTGGTGGCGGTGTGTGGGCTGCTGTACTACGTCGGCTTCACTGCCTGGGCGCAGGACTATCCGCGCGGCGGCAATATCCCCGGGATGTTGTTGGCGGTGCTGCTGTTCGCGCTCGCGACGGTGCCATTCGGGATGCTCATCGCCAGCTTCTTCGATACCCGCGAGCGGGCCTTCCAATATGTCACCGCGGTGTCGATTCCGCTGTTCTTCCTGTCCAACCTGTCGTGGCCGGCGATTGCCTCGCCGCCAGCGCTGGTGGCACTGGCCAAGTTGCTGCCGACTACTGCCGGCATCAACGCCATCGTCCGCACCCAGCAGTTGGGTGCACGCCTGCCTGAGATCAGTGGCGAGCTGCTCAACCTGCTGTTGCTGGCGCTGCTGTACGGCGGCCTGATGCTGTGGCGACTGCATGGCCGGCGGCAGGGCTGAGCGCAGCGTTGGCTGCTAGCATCGGCGCATGGATTCCCTCAGTCAGATCGTTCTCGGTGGCGCCATCGCCGCCGCCATTACCCCCGCCGCGCATCGGCGCGCCGCCTTGCTTGCTGGCGCTGCGCTGGCCACGCTGCCTGATCTGGACGGCTTGGCGATCATGGCCTTCACCGACAACCCGGTGAGCCTGATGACGGTGCACCGCAGCTTCAGCCATTCGCTGTTCGTGCTGCCTTTGTTGGGCACCTTGATCTGGTGGTTGTACAAGCGCTTCGGCCATGGCCGGGTTGCCCAGGCGCCAGTGCGCTGGTGGTGGGCGATAGTGCTTGCGTTGGTGACGCATCCGCTGCTGGATGCCTTCACCGTTTACGGCACGCAGCTGTGGTGGCCGCTGACGCCGCCACCGACGATGTGGTCCAGCGTCTTCATCATCGACCCGCTGTATACGATCTGGTTGTTGATTGGCTGCAGCATTGCCTGGTTCGCACGCGCTCGGCCCTTGGCGCAACGCGCGCTGGTGGCGGGATTGGTGTTGAGCACCGGCTATCTGGGCTGGTCGTTGATCGCCAAGGCGCAGGTGGACCGAGTGGCCGCGCAGTCACTGGCGCATATGGGCTTGGCCGATGCGCCGCGTTTCTCGGTGCCGATGCCTTTCAACACCTTGCTGTGGCGGGTGGTGGCGATGACGCCGCAGGGCTATGTGGTCGGCGATCGTTCGCTGTGGGCCGATCACGGGCCGATGCAGTTCGAGGGTTACCCGTCGAATGTGCAGGCGCTGCGACAGGCCGCCGATGTGCCTGCGGTGCAGCGACTGAACTGGTTCAATCATGGCTTCATGCGCGCGCAGGTAGTGGATGGCGAGCTGGTGCTCAGCGATCTGCGCATGGGACTGGAGCCCGATTACAACTTCAACTTCGCCGTTGCCAGCGAACGCGATGGGCAGTGGCAGGCGATGCCGCCACGGCAGGTGATGCCTGCGTATCGGCAGGCGGGCAATCGCGACGTATTGAAGCAGCGCTTGGCGCTGATGTGGCAGCGCATCTGGCGGGCGCCTGTTGCAACCGGCGCCGCAACTCAGTAGACCGTGGCGCGGGCCTGCACGAAGGAATAGAAGAACACCGCATTGGGGTCGTTCTGCACCTGGGTGAACTCGGCGCGCATGCCTTCCACCGTGGCCTGATCGACCTTGCCAGCTTCGAGCAACTGCTCTGCTGCGGACAGCAGCAGCTCTTCCCATAGCGCGAACATCACCTTGCGCCGTGCTGGTTCGCGATTGTCGAGGTGCACGGTCTTGGTCTGCGTCTGCACATCGCGGAAACCGCCGGCCAGCAGCAGGTTGCCGAGCTTGGCACCGACGAACGGGTCGCCACCGCTGTCGATCTGGAAATCGTTGAACGCCATCCAATAGCGCCACAGGTTGGGCGAGTAGGGATCCAGCAGGAACGAGGCATTCATCACCTCGGTGACGAACACCGGCGAGCCCGGGCTCAGCACCCGCCGCACTTCGGCCAGCGCGCGCGCGGGCGAGGGGACGTGCTCCAGCACCCAGCACAGGAAGGCGCCGTCGAAGCTGCGCGGTTCGAACGGCAGGTCGGTGGCATTGGCGCGCTGGAACTCGACGCGCTCCTGCAGCCACGGCATCTGTGCCAGATGCGCGTTGGCGGCAGCCAGCTGGCGCTCGTTGAGGTCGATGCCGGTGACCCGCAGGTCGGGGAAGCGGCGTAGCAGGATTTCGCTCTGCGCACCGACGCCGCTGCCTACTTCGAGGATGTGGCGGGAGTTGCGGAAGTCGATGTCGTGGAAGATCGCCGGTTCAAACAGGCGTGCCTGCTTGCGTAGCCGCTCCTGTTCGTTCGCGGAGAAGCCATGCAGGTAGGGGAAGTCGTTGAGAGTCATGAAAACAGCGTCGTGCAGTGATTCGCCCAGTATCGCCAGCCGGTGTTACCGCAGCGCATGCATAACGGAACCCAGCATTGCGGTGCCGCAGGCAATGTCGGCGCGGCGCGGGTTTGCGGCCATGGGCGGCTGATAGCCATTGGTTCTGAAAATTGACCGAATTGGAATCAGGCTTTGGTGAGAGCTTGGAGGGGAGCTTCCCGCGGGCGAAAAGGCGAAAACGGCATTTGTTCTGAAAATGAAACGAATTATTGGTTTTCTAGTAATTGTTCTAATTTTGATGGCAAATACAATGGCGGCCATCAAGCAAAGGCCGGCGGTGTTGTCGGCCTGCTTTCCCCTGAAGGAAACGATCATGAACAGCCAAGTCATCTCCCTGTACAAGAAGCGCCGTTCCCAGTACGCCCTCGGCAAGCAGCTGCCGATCAGCCAGGACGACACCACCCAGCTGATCAAGCAGGCCATGCGCGAAGCACCGTCGGCCTTCAACGCGCAGTCCTCGCGCGCGCTGATCCTGTTCGGTGACCACAGCCAGAAGTTCTGGGAGCTGACCAAGGAAGAACTGCGCAAGATCGTACCGGCCGATGGCTTTGCCGCCACCGAAGCCAAGCTCAACAGCTTCGCCGCAGGTGCCGGCACGGTGCTGTACTTCGTCGATACCGACGTGGTGAAGGGCCTGCAGGAGCAGTTCGCCCTGTATGCCGACAACTTCCCGGTCTGGGCCGAGCAGTCCAACGGCATGGCCCAGTTTGCGGTGTGGACCGCGCTGGCTGACGCTGGCGTCGGTGCCAGCCTGCAGCACTACAACCCGCTGGTGGACGACGTGGTGCGTGCGCACTGGGGTGTGCACAGCAACTGGCAGCTGCGTGCGCAGATGCCGTTCGGCTCGAATGAAGCTCCGTTCGGCGAAAAGACCTTCATGGAAGACGAAGCACGCTTCAAGGTATTCGCCTGATCAAAGTGTTCGGCTGATTTCGAGTGGTGCGGTTCTCTCCCCCGCGCACCGCTGACAGTCGAACGGACCCACCAGCGCAAGCTGGTGGGTTTTTTTTACCTGTAGTGCCGAGCCATGCTCGGCAGAGGCTCCATGCACAATTTGACAGATCGCCTGTAACGCCCCAGCCGAGCATGGCTCGGCTCTACAGGGCTTCATGCACAATCGGACAGATCGTCGGTAACGCCCCAGCCGAGCATGGCTCGGCTCTACAAGGGTTTCCTGCGCAATCTGACAGGTCGTCGGCAACGCGCCAGCCGAGCATGGCTCGGCTCTACAGCGCGTACGCTGTTTCGCCGGCTACCTGCGCATCAAAATAGTCGCGGGTCAGCTGGATCTGCGCGTCGGCGGTCTCCGCAGCGTTGACCACCGCACGGAACGCGGCATTCTCCGGGCGATCCTTCGCATACCAACCCAGATGCTTGCGGGCGATGCGCACGCCCTGCGGTTCGCCGTAGAAGGCGTGCAGGTCGGTCAAATGGCCCAACAGGATGTCGCGTACTTCTTCCACTGAGGGCGGTGGCAGTTCTTCGCCGGTGGCCAGGTAATGGGCGATCTCGCGGAAGATCCACGGCCGGCCCTGCGCGGCGCGACCCACCATCACCGCATCGGCACCGGTGAGCTTGAGCACCTGCTCGGCCTTGCGCGGTGAATCCACGTCGCCGTTGGCCAATACCGGAATCTTCAACATCGCCTTGATCGCGGCGATGGTCTCGTACTCGGCCACGCCGGTGTAATGCTGGTCGCGGGTACGGCCGTGAATGGCCAATGCGGCGATGCCGCTGTCTTCGGCGATACGGGCGATGGTTGGTGCGTTACGCACCTCCGCGCACCAGCCGGTACGGATCTTCAGTGTCACCGGCACATCGACTGCGTTGACCACCGATTCGAGAATGCGCGCGACCAGTGCTTCGTCGCGCATCAATGCCGAACCGGCCCAGGCATTGCAGACCTTTTTGGCCGGACAGCCCATGTTGATATCAATGATCTGCGCGCCGTGGTCAACGTTGTAGCGTGCCGCCTCGGCCAGCTGCTGCGGTTCGGTACCTGCGATCTGCACGCTGATAGGCGCCGGTTCACCGGCATGGTCCATGCGATGTATGGACTTGCGGGTGGTCCAGAAGCGCGGGTCGCTGATGGTCATTTCCGAGGCGGCCAGACCCGCGCCGAGCCGTTTGCACAGCTGGCGGAATGGCTTGTCGGTGACGCCGGCCATGGGCGCGAGCACCACGTTGGGCGCAATGGTGTAGGGGCCGATCTGCATGTGGGTATTGTAAGGCGGCGGGTCGTAACCCGCGCTGTGTGGAGATATGGGGACGTAGGGATGTGGGAGCGGCATAAGCCGCGAAGCTGGCAAACCAGCAGCGCCCACCCGGTCCTCCACTTGCCTGCGGCAGAGGGAGGGCGAAAAAGTTGTGGGAGCGGCGTAAGTCGCGAAGCCAAAGTGCCGACCGGCATCATCTGCTCCGCGGCTTACGCCGCTCCCACATCTCTTTACATCGGTTTCCGGTTGAACCCCAGCGCAGCATGGCTGCGCTTTACATGAGACCGATCAGACGTCGGCCGGGGTCATCCGCGGCATCGCCAGCGCGGCGCCTTCGTTCTCGGTGGAGCGGGCGGCGTACAGGTTGGCAAACCGGACATGCTTGATGAACGAAGATTCCGGTGCTGCTGCCAGCGACGCGGCCAGCGCGCCGTTGAAGGCATCGCCGGCACCGGTGGTGTCCACCACTTGTACCGATTCGGCCGGCACGCGGTAGTACGGCTGGCTGTCGCTGCGCAGCTTGTCTTCATCGTGCGAGACAAACACACCCACCGCACCCAGCGTCACCACCACGGTGTTGCCGGACAGCTTGCGGCACAGGGCGTGCAGGCTGGCACCGTCCAGCGCTGCCACGTCGTCGGCCTCGATGCGTTCGCCGACATGACGGCTGAGCAGGGCGGCAAACTCGGTTTCGTTCGGGGTCAGCACGTCGGCCAGCTTGAGCAGGCTGATGGTGGACGGGGCGTTGGCCGGAGCGGCGTTGAGCATGGTCAGCACGCCGGCCTCGCGGGCCTGCGCCAGCGCGGCTTCGATGGTTTCAACCGGCGACTCGAGCTGGGCCAGCAGCACCTTGGCACCACCGATCAGGGCGGCGTTGGCGGCGACGAAATCGCTGCTCAGCGAGGCATTGGCACCGGCGCCGATCACGATCGAGTTGCGGCCACGGCCATCGACGTAGATGCCAGCGGTACCGGTGGGCTCGGCAGTGGCTTCGGCCACCAGCGCGATGCCGTCGGCACTGGCCAGCTGGCGGGCGAGGTCGCCGCCAGCATCAGCACCGAGCGCGCAGACAAAGCTGGTGTCAGCACCGGCGCGGCGAGCCGCGACGGCCTGGTTGAAGCCCTTGCCACCGGGACCTGTGCTGTAACGGCCAGCGATGGTCGCTCCCGGCGCGGGCAGGGTATCGCAGCGCCAGACGTGATCGACATTGAAGGAACCGGCAACGACTACAGAACTCATGGAATCTTTGTCTCTAAGGTGGCGATGAAACAGCAGCTGCGATGGCTTGGCCATCTGACTCGGCCGCCTTGCAGCGGCCGGGCCGGATCAGCTGGATTGAATCAACTGAAGTGGGTCAGCACGCCGGCAATGGTGGCGGTCATCAAGGTGGCAATGGTGCCGCCCAGGACTGCACGCAGGCCGAACTTGGCCAGGTCCTGGCGACGGTCCGGAGCCAAGCCGCCAATGCCGCCGATCTGGATGGCAATGGAGCTGAAGTTGGCGAAGCCGCACAGCGCGTAGGTCGCGATCAGGCGGCCTTCTTCGCTCAAGGTGGTGCCAGGAACGTTGCCCTGGATGATCTGCGACAGGTCCATGTAGGCGACAAATTCGTTGATCACGACCTTCTGGCCAATCAGCGAACCCACGGTGGTGGCGTCAGCCCACGGCGTGCCGATCACCCAGGCGATCGGGGCCAGCACGTAGCCGAAGATGGTTGCCAGATTGGTCGGCTTGCCGATGGCGGCGGCCAGGCCGGTGACGTCGCCGATCCAGGTCAGTGGCGCATTGAGCAGGGCGATCAGGGCGATGAAGGCCAGCAGCATCGCGCCGATGTTCAGCGCAAGGCGCAGGCCATCAGCGGCGCCACCAGCGGCGGCGTCGATGATGTTGGAGGAGGTCTTCTCCACTTCCATCTTGACCGTGCCGCGGGTCAGCGGGGTGCCGGTTTCCGGCACCAGCAGCTTGGCGACGACCAGCGTGGCCGGCGCGGCCATGATCGAGGCGGCCAGCAGATGCTTGGCGTAGAAGGCCTGCGAGGCCGGATCGCCACCGCCGAGCATGCCGACATAAGCAGCCAACACGCCGCCAGCGATATGCGCCATGCCGCCGATCATCATGGTGATCAGCTCGGACTGGGTCATCTTGGAGATATACGGGCGCACGGTCAGCGGCGCTTCGGTCTGGCCGATGAAGACGCTGGCGCAGACGCTGGTGGTTTCAGCGCCGGACACGCGCATCACCTTGGTGATGGCCGCAGCCATGACCCGCACGATGGCCTGCATCACGCCCAGGTGGTACATCACGCCCATCAGTGCCGAGAAGAAGATGATGGTCGGCAGCACCTGGAAGGCGAAGATGAAGCCGTACTTGGGAATGTCCATCAGGCTGCCGAAAATGAAGTTGGAACCTTCATTGACGAAGCTCAGAATCTTGACGAAGCCCTTGCCCAGCCAGTCGAACACGTCGCGACCACCCGGAACCAGCAGCACCAGCGCCGCAAAAGCGATCTGCAGAGTGATGCCGGTAGCAACCAGCTTCCAGTCAACGGCTTTCTTGTTATTGGAAAACAGCCAGGTGATGCCCAAAAGCACCGCCAGGCCGAACAGGCCGAAGCCGATTCTGCCCAAACCTTCGAACATGAGTAATCCCCGGGCGAGCCCGCAAAAGACGCAAGCCTAGAGCAGCGGCTGATGCCGGGCAAGAATATCTCCGGCATAAGCAGGCATTTGCTGGGATTGCGCCGGTATCGGCAAGGTCTGCGGACCTGCCAGATGCGCAGTCAGGGTTACACTGGCGGCCTGTCTGCGCGAATTCTGCGCACCGTCCTACGTTGGAGCCAGCCATGCAATACCGTCGTCTCGGGTCGTCCGGCCTGCAGCTGTCCGCCTTGTCGTTTGGTGCCTGGGTAACCTTTGGCAGCCAGATCGGGCGCGACGAGTCGCGCAACCTGATCGCCGCGGCCTGGGACAACGGGGTCAACTTCTTCGACAACGCCGAGGGCTACGCCAAGGGCCGCGCGGAGGAGGTGATGGGCGATGTCATCGCCGACCTGCGGCTGCCGCGCGATGGCTATTGCGTGTCGTCCAAGGTGTTCTTCGGCTCGGCCGAGGAGCCGGCGCCGACCCAGCGCGGGCTGTCGCGCAAGCACGTCACCGATGCCTGCCACGCCGCGCTCAAGCGCCTGCGGGTGGACTATCTGGATCTGTACTACTGCCACCGTCCGGATGCGGAGACGCCGATCAGCGAAACCGTGCTGGCGATGGACAACCTGATCCGCCAGGGCAAGGTCCTGTACTGGGGCACCTCGGAGTGGTCGGGCGTGCAGATTGCCGAGGCCGTTGCCTTTGCCCGCGCCAACCATCTGTATGCGCCGACCATGGAGCAGCCGCAGTACAACCTGCTGCACCGCGCCCGTGTGGAGCAGGAGTACGCGCCGTTGTATGCCGATGCCGGTTTGGGCACCACGATCTGGTCGCCGCTGGCCTCTGGCCTGCTGACCGGCAAGTACAACGACGGCATTGCCGACGATTCGCGCCTGGGGCAGTCCTCGCTGGGCTGGCTGCAGGCCTCGGTGCTGGGCGAGCCGGCCGATGATCGTCTGGGCAAGGTGCGCCGTTTCACCGCTTTGGCTGCCGAGCTGGGCGAATCGCCGGCACAGCTGGCCATTGCCTGGTGTCTGCGTAATCCGCAGGTGTCCAGCGTGATCCTGGGTGCAAGCCGGGTGTCGCAGCTGGAAGAGAACCTGCGCGCGCTGGACGTGCTGGCGCGGGTGGAAGAGGGCGCCTGGCAGCAGATCGAGGCGATCTTCGCCTGATAGCGCGGTTGTAGTGCCGAGCTATGCTCGGCAGTGCCTTGCCCGCAGGGTTTCAGGCTCGTGTTTGTGGGATTTGTGGGATTTGTGGGAGCGGCGTAAGCCGCGAAACCACAGGTCTGTCAGCTTGCGGGCAGGTGGATGATCAGGGTGCCGGTAAGGCCTCTGCCGAGCATGGCTCGGCACTACAGCAGGCTTGGCTTTTGTAGGAGCGGCGTAAGCCGCGAAGCCACAGGTCTGTCAGCTTGCGGGCAGGTAGGTGATCTCGGCTGCGCCAGCTTCGCGGCTTATGCCGCTCTCACAAGCGGAGCAGGATGCCGGTATAGCCCCTGCGGAGCATGGCTCGGCACTACGGCCTTTCAGCCGGGATGGTGCGCCGGTAAAGCCCCTGCCGAGCATGGCTCGGCACTACAGGTGGAGCGAATGGCTCTGTCCGGCAGGGTTTGGCAGCGGATTGCGGAGTTGTTGTAAATAGTTCTTGCATCGTTATTGAGAATCATTATCATCAACTCCGTCCCCAGCACGGAATCACGATGATGTCGGCCCAGCCCGTTATGCTCCGCCCCCGTACCCTCCACCTGCCGCAGCGCCCGGTCCAGTTGTTGCCGGTCGATGGCGTTGTCGATAGCGGTGCCCTGCTCAAGGGCCAACGCGAGATCGTGATCCAGCATGGCGATAAGTTCTATCGCCTGCGACATACCAGCAACGACAAGCTGATCCTTACCAAGTAAGCCGCAGCACGGCCGCATTCGCCGCAGTCAGCGTGCTCGCGCTTGGCCCCTGAATGCACAGCTCTCTCCCCCCTTGACTGCAGTCTGGTTGCTCCGGCAACCGGGCTGTCTGTCAGGGGTTTTGTTCACTCCACGATTCCAGGCCTCCATGATCCGTCCAACTGTCTTGACTGCTGCCCTGTGGGCGGTGCTGTCGCCCGCGCATGCAGAAAACGTGGCCTTGCCCGTCGCCCATGAATTCGACCGCGTCCAGGTCACCGCCACCCGTACCGAGCGTGCACTCAGTGATGTCGCTGCCACGGTAGACGTGATCGACCGCGAGCAGCTGGACAAGCAGTTGGCCAACGACATCGCCGACCTGGTGCGCTACGAGCCGGGCGTGTCGGTTACCCGCAGCGCGACCCGTTTCGGCCTGGGCGGCTTCCGCATCCGTGGCCTTGATGCCAACCGCGTGCTGATCCAGACCGACGGCATCGCCATGCCGAAGAGTTTCAATATCGGCAGCTTCGCCAACAGCAACCGCAACTTCACCGATCTGGAGACGCTCAAACGCGTGGAAATCGTGCGCGGCCCGGCCAGCTCGCTATATGGCTCGGACGCTTTGGGTGGCGTGGTGGCCTTCGTCACCAAGGACCCGGCGGACTACCTCAAGGACGGCAAGGACAGCTATGTCGGCCTGAAGTTTGGCTATGACGGTGAGTGGAAGGGCCTGCTGGCCGGTGCAACCGCTGCTTGGGGCGGTGAACATTGGAGCGGCATGGTCAACGTCAACCATCATCAGGGTCAGGAGACCGGCAACAAGGGTGATGTGCGCAGCATGGACTACACCCGGACCGCGCCGAATCCGCAGGAACGCGACGGCCGCAGCGTGCTGGCCAAGCTGGTCTATGCGCCGGATGAAAGCCAGCGCTTCCGCCTGACCGTTGAAGGCAACGAGGACAGCACCGATACCGACGTGTTTTCTTCGGTCAACAACAATCATCCGGTGGCAGCGTCGCGCACCACCACCGACATGACCGCGCACGACACTCAGAACCGCACGCGCCTGTCGTTCGCCCACGAAATGGATGCGCTGGACGCAGCCTTCGCCGACAGCATGAACTGGCAGATCTATCGCCAGAACAGCGAAACCAAGCAGGTCACCAACGAAGGCCGTACCAATGGCAGCCGCCGTCATCGCGCCTTCCATTTCGATCAGCTGGTGTACGGCGCGCAGCTGCAGTTCAACAAGGCCTTGCAGACCGGTTCGGTCGAGCACGCGCTGACCTGGGGCTTCGATGGCGCGCAGACCGATATCCGCCAGAAGCGCGATGGCTACCAGGTGCTGGCCAACGGCACCACCAGCCCCAACATCTCGCCGGACAACTTCCCGGTGCGCGATTTCCCGATCAGCAAGACCACCGAACTCGGCCTTTACGTACAGGACGAAATGCGCCTGGCCGATGGTCGTCTATCGCTGGTGCCGGGCCTGCGCGTTGACCATTACCGGCTCAAGCCCGAGCTGGATGCGATCTTCAGGGAAGACAATCCGAACATGGCGGTGGCCTCGCTGACCAAGACCAGCGTGTCGCCGAAGCTGGGCGTGGTGTGGCGTTTCGACGATCAATGGTCGGTGTTTGCCGGCTATGCGCATGGCTTCCGCTCGCCGCCTTACAACGACGTCAATCTTGGTTTCACCAATCTGACCTTTAATTACACCGCCATTCCCAATCCGGACCTGAAGCCGGAAACCAGCAATGGTGTGGAGTTGGGCGTTCGTTACGTCAGCCCGGTCGCTTATATGAGCGTCAGCGGCTACTGGAATGACTACCGCGATTTCATCGAATCGCAGCGCTATGTGGGCAACAATGCACAGGGCTTGATGGTGTTCCAGTCGCAGAACATCGCCGATGCGCGCATCTATGGTGCCGAGCTGAAGGCTGGTGTCGATTTCGCCCAGGTCAGCGACGCGCTGAAGGGCTGGGGCCTGCGTGGCGCGGTGGCATGGGCGCATGGGCAGAACCGTACCGCGGATACGCCGTTGGACTCGGTGGATCCGCTGCGCGGCACCGTCGGCCTGCTGTACGACCGCGACGACTGGGGCGTGGAACTTGCCGGTACCTTTGCCCGCCGCAAGGACCGCGTCGCTGCAGCCACGGCTTACCGCCCGGCCGGCTATGGCGTGCTCGACCTGATGGCGCATTGGGATTTCGCACCGGGTGCCAAGTTCAATGTCGGTGTGTTCAACCTGACCGATCGCAACTACATCGACTGGTCCAGCATCACTTCCACGCTGGCCTCCAACAGCAGCGTGATCGACCGTTTCAGCAACCCGGGTCGCACCGTTTCGGCCAGCGTCTCGGTGTCCTGGTAAGCAACAACGTTAGCGGTTCCTCCAGGAGCCGGCGAAGGAGCGCATCGTGGCCATGGATGGCCATCCCTTCCATTCGCATAAGGAACACCCATGAAGCTGCTTTCCGCCAGCCTGCCGCTGCTGCTTGTTGCCAGCACCGCTGCCAGCGCCGCTACTGCTGATATCGCCCGTGACCACGACAGCATCCTGAAGATGCAGGGTGAGTACACGGTGGACTTCGCCTTCGATGAAACCGTGCTGCTCAAGCCCGGCTACGAACGCGCGTCGGCGATGCGCAGCGGTGGTGATGAAGTGGTGATCGTGGTTGAGGACACGCCGCGGCGTATCGTGCTGCAGCACCTGCTGGTGGACACCAAGAGCGGCCATGTCACCAAGCACTGGCGCCAGGACTGGGTCTATGAAGCGCCGCAGCGTTTCGAGTTCACCGCCGAGCAGACCTGGACCGTGCGTCCCATTCCTGCTGCGCTCAATCAAGGTGCCTGGACGCAGTGCGTCTACGAAGTCAGCGACGCACCGCGCTACTGCGGCACCGGTCGCTGGAGCTACAACAACAATGTGCCGACCTGGACCAGTGACCTGAGCTGGCGCCCATTGCCGCGCCGCGAATACACCAAGCGCAGCGACTACAACGCGTTGGCGGTAGTGAACCAGCACACGCTTACCCCGAATGGCTGGACCCATGAGCAATTCAACACCAAGGTGCAGCGCAATGCCGACGGCAGCCAGGTGGAGATCGCGCGCGAATTCGGTTTCAACGACTACATCAAGACCACCGAAGTGGACTTCAAGCCAGCACGCGATTACTTGGCCGCCACCGCGCCGTTCTGGGCGCAGGTACGCCAGCGTTGGGATGGCTTCCTTGGCCAGCCGCCGGGCGTGCACCTGAAGACCAAGCTCGATGGCATGGCGATGATCATGCCGCTGTTCCAACAAGCCGAGGAGATCCAAGGCGGCGCGGCGCTGGACACCGGCAAGATCGATGCGGTGTTTGCCAAGTATGTGGAAGCCGCCAAGTAAGTTGGCCGTGCCCGGCTTTTTTTGATCTTGTGGGAGCGGCGTCAGCCGCGAAGCTACCGCAACATCAGGGGTCAGGAGCTAACCCCTCCCCAACCCTCCCCTTGGCTTCGCCAAAGGGAGGGTTGGGGAGCGGCCGGGCGGGTACGCTGTTGTAGGAGCGGCGTCAGCCGCGAAGCTGATGGTCTATCAGGACACAGGCATCGCCGTGATTTCATTGATGCCAGCTTCGCGGCTGACGCCGCTCCCACATCACACTTCTGGGCTCATTCCTTGAACATCAACAACGCAGCCACCACGATCAGCGCAAACGCCGCCCAGTGATTCCACTTCAGTGGTTGCCCCAGGTAGGTGGCGGAAAACACCGCGAAGATCACCAAGGTAATCACTTCCTGCATGCCCTTGAGCTGTGGCGCCGAGTACACCGCGCTGCCCATTCGGTTGCCCGGCACCTGCAGGCAGTACTCGAAAAAGGCGATGCCCCAGCTGACCAGGATCACCGTCATCAACGGGGCGGTCTTGAACTTCAGATGGCCATACCATGCGATGGTCATGAATACGTTGCTGGCAACCAGCAACAGTACCGGGTAGAGATAGGCAGTAAAGGACGGGGCGGCCATATCCAGTTTCATCAAGGTGGGTCGATAGCATAGGGCGCGGATGGGCAAACCCTTGTCTGCGTTGTATAAGTTTCAGTTGATACCAAAGATGCGTAAAGGCGTCTTCACACGAAATCCACCAGGAGTGCGGCATCTTTCACAAAGCTGAAGACTAAGGAGGCTCCATGCGACAGACCAAGGAATCGTCCGGGCTTGTATTGGTTGTCGAAGACAACCGCAACATCTCCGAGATGATTGGCGAATATCTGGAAGGCAAGGGTTTTGAAGTGGACTACGCAGCCGATGGCCTGGACGGCTACCGGTTGGCCGCTGAGAACAGTTACGACGTAGTGGTGCTCGATCTGATGCTGCCGCGCTTGGACGGCATCGAGGTGTGCCGCCGCCTGCGTAACGAAGCACGCAAGTCCACGCCGGTGCTGATGCTGACCGCACGCGACACGCTGGACGACAAGCTCACCGGGCTTGGTTATGGCGCTGATGACTACCTGACCAAACCGTTCGCGATCCAGGAGCTGGAAGCACGCCTGCGTGCGCTGATTCGCCGCGAGCGCCGCCAGGTGGGTGCTGAAGTGCTGAAGGTCGCCGATCTGGTGCTGGACCCGGTCAGCATGCGTGCTACCCGTGCCGGCAGCGAACTGCAACTGTCGCCGATCGGCCTGCGCCTGCTCACCATCCTGATGCGCGAATCACCGCGTGTGGTGACCCGCCAGGAGATCGAGCGCGAGATCTGGGGCAACGGCCTGCCTGATTCGGATACCTTGCGCAGCCATCTGTACAACCTGCGCAAGATCATCGACAAGCCGTTTGACCGCCCCCTGCTGCATACCGTGCAGAGTGCTGGTTATCGAATTGCCGACATCGGTCAGTCCATGGGCTGATCTGCAGGGGGCGTGTACTGGCACCTGTGTTTTGAAGAACCGCCGCAGAACATGAGTCGCGGCGGTTTTTTCATGTCAGGTAATTCTGCGACGGCGCCAGTCCAGTCCCTATAATCACGCCGGCTTCGAGGGGGGGCGCATGTCGTACGGTTTACCGCGGAAGATCAGAATGGCATTCATCCTGCAGGCGCTGCTGGCGAGCCTGGCAGTGTTGCTTGGTGGCTATCTGATGGCGCTGGTGATCAAGTACGGCCTGATCAATGCAGTCCTGCAGAGCGAGGCGCAGTACTACTGGCAGCAGAGCGCACTGGCGCCGGATCTGGCGCCGCCCAACACCCTCCGTGTCCGCGGCTATCTGCAACCTGCCGGGCAGCCTGACGCAGCAGTGCCTGTGCAGTTGCGCGCATTGGCACCGGGCTTCCATGAGCTGGAGTCTTCCGATCAGCTGGTGCTGGTGGACCAGCACCCGGAGGGACGGCTGTATCTGGTGTTCCAGCGTTCGCCCGCGTACCGTGCGGCCGTATGGGCGGGGGTGCTGTTGATCCTGCTGGCCATCCACGCGTCGTCGTGGCTGACCTATCGGGCCTCATCGAGGCTGGTTGCGCCGGTCAGTTGGCTGGCGCGACGGGTATCGCTGTGGGATCCGCGCCACCCCGACGCCAATGAGCTGGCGCCGGAGCGCTTACCGCCGGCGGTGCAGGGCGAGACCAGGCAATTGGCGCTGGCCCTGCATGACATGGCGGGCAAGGTTGCCGACCACGTGGCACGCGAGCGCAATTTCACCCGCGATGCCAGCCATGAGCTGCGTACTCCGCTGACCGTGATCCGCATGGCCAGTGACATGGCCTTGGCCGATTCCGGGCTGACCCCGCGGTTGCAGCGCAGCCTGCAGCGTATCCAGCGCGCCGGTCGCGATATGGAGGCGGTGATCGATGCCTTCCTGCTGCTGGCCCGCGAGGTGGATGTGGAGCCGCAGTCGGAGCTGTTCGATGTCGGTGAGGTGGTGCGCTACGAGGCCGCCAATGTTGAAGAGCTGTTGCAGGGCAAGCCGGTGCAGCTGCGGGTGCTGGTGGAAGGCAGCCAGATGTTGATGGCTCCGCCGCGCGTTATGCACGTGGTAGTGGCCAATCTGCTGCGCAATGCCTGCCTGTACACCGACGTTGGCGAGGTGGAGGTGCGGGTGATGCCGGGCCAGGTGGTCGTTCGCGATACCGGTATTGGTATGAGCAGCGATGCGCTGGCGCGGATCTTCGAGCCCTTCTACCGCGCCGATGGAGGTCGTCAGCTGGGCGTGGGCCTGGGCCTGCCGATCGTGCGCCGCCTATGTGAGCGCTGCGGCTGGCGCATCGAGCTGGACAGCCGTGAAGGGCAGGGCACTACCGCGACCCTGCTGTATCGCTGAGCTGGGGTTTTGCGGTGGCGCCGGTAAGCAATGGCCAGATGTGGCAAAATTGGCGGCTAATCTCACGCTACCGGTGTCATTCCCATGAGCGGTTGTTCAGCTTCCAAGGTTTTGCTCGGCCGCGGTGCGGCAACTGACAAGGTGTCGCATGGCTGATCAGATGGGGCATATGCCGCGTGGCCCGGGGCGCATTCTCAAGGCCGCGAAGTGGTCCTGGCAGGGGCTTTGCGCCGCCTGGATGCACGAGTCCTCGTTCCGGCTGGAAGTCTGCCTATTCGTGGTGCTGGCACCGCTGGCGATCTGGTTGGGCCAGAGTCCGGTGGAGCAGATCTTGATGATCGGCTCGATGCTGCTGGTGATCGCCATGGAGCTGGCCAACTCGGCCATCGAAGCGGTCATCGAGCGCTACGGCCCGGAGTACCACGTGCTGGCTGGCCGCGCCAAGGACATGGGCTCGGCGGCGGTCTTCGTGCTGATGATGAACGTGCTGCTGTGCTGGGGCCTGATTCTGCTGCCGCGCGTTTTTTGACAAGTCAGCTGCCGGGTGGCGCTGACGCATTGGTTTTATTGAAGGATTGTTCGCATGTCTCTTGAGTTTCTAGCCGACCCGAACGTATGGGTCACCCTGTTCATGCTCAGCGCACTGGAAATCGTGCTCGGCATCGACAACCTGGTCTTCATCTCCATCGCGGTCGGTCGCCTGCCCCCAGAACAGCGCCCGTTGGCACGTCGTGTCGGCATCGCGGTGGCCTGCATCACCCGCATCATGCTGCTGATCTCGCTGGCCTACCTGGCGCATATGGAGGTGAACCTGTTCACCGTGGCCGGCATGGGCATCTCCATCCGTGACCTGGTGCTGATCGTCGGTGGCCTGTTCCTGCTCTACAAGGGTGCCAAGGAAATCCGTGAGCTGGTTACCGGCGGCGAAGATGAAGACCCGACCACGACCAAGGTGGCATCGTCGTTCGGCATGGTGATCGCGCAGATCGCAGTGATCGACATCGTGTTCTCGTTGGACTCGGTGATCACCGCCGTCGGCATCGCCTCGCATGTGCCGGTGATGGTCTGTGCGGTGCTTTTGTCGGTAGCGGTGATGTTGCTGGCGGCCAACCCGCTGGGCCGTTTCATCGATGCCAATCCGACCGTGAAGCTGCTGGCGCTGGCCTTCATCCTGATGGTGGGCGCGGTGCTGGTGCTGGATGGTCTGGACGTACACGTGCCCAAGCCCTACATCTATGCGGCGATGGGTTTCTCGATCCTGGTGGAATGGCTGAACCTGCTGATGCGCCGTAACGCCAAGGCTCACCACGTGCCGGGTTCGGACAACTGGTAAGTGTTTGAAGGCCGGCGCTGCCGGCCGAGAACCTGACCTGGAGGGCCGGCATTGCCGGCCCTTTTGTTTTTTGTGGGAGCGGCGTCAGCCGCGAAGCAAGCACACCTACAGCTCCACAATTGTGGGGGCCAAGCATGGTCGGCTTCGCGGCTGACGCCGCTCCTACAGCAGGCTGTCCGGGGGCGCTGCCGCCCCGGGCCTTTGCAATCCTTGAACAGACAACGTGGCATGCTCGGCACTCCAGCCACCCAGGGTCCGACCCATGCGCCAGTACCTTCGCCTGATGTTGCTTGTCATCGCGGTGATTTCCATTTCCGGCTGTGGCTACAACGCCATCCAGCAGAAGGATGAGGCGGTCAAGGCCGGCTGGTCCGAGGTGGTCAACCAGTACAAGCGCCGTGCCGACCTGATCCCCAACCTGGTCAATACCGTGCAGGGCTATGCCCAGCAGGAGCGCCAGGTACTGACCGAGGTCACCAATGCCCGTTCCAAGGTCGGGCAGATCCAGGTCAATGCCGACGATGCCGATTCGCTCAAGCAGTTCCAGCAGGCCCAGGGCGAGCTGGGCAGCGCGCTGTCACGCCTGCTGGTGGTCAGCGAGAACTACCCGACTCTCAAGTCCGACCAGAACTTCCGTGACCTGCAGGCGCAGCTGGAAGGCACCGAGAACCGCATCACCGTGGCTCGCGGCCGCTATATCCAGCTGGTGCAGGACTACAACACCTACATCCGTTCCTTCCCGCAGGTGATCACCGCCAAGATGTTCGGCTATGCGGCCAAGCCCAATTTCACCGTCGACAACGAGGCGCAGATCGCGCAGCCGCCGACCGTAAGCTTCGGTACCCAGCCGGCAGCGCCGCAGCAGACGCCGCCGCAGCCCGCGCCGGCACAGTGAGCCGCGCGCGATGAGCGCGTTGCTGCAACGGTTCGGCCTGTTGTTCTGCCTGCTCGGCTTCGGCTGGGCAGGCCCGCTGCTGGCCCAGCAACTGGCGCCGATCCCCCCGCTGGACTCGCCGGTGGTCGATATCACCGGTACCCTCGATGCGGCGCAGAAGCAGGCGCTGGAGCAGCAGGCCATTGCCCTGCAGCAGCGCAAGGGCGCGCAGCTGCAGGTGCTGATCGTGCCAACCACCCAGCCTGAGGACATTGCCCAATACAGCACCCGCGTGTTCGACCAGTGGGCGATAGGCCGCAAGGGTGTGGATGACGGCGTACTGCTGTTGGTGGCCAAGGATGACCGGCGGGTACGGATCGAGCCGGGCTATGGCTTGGAAGGTGCCATCCCCGATGCGATCGCCAACCGGGTGATCCAGGAGTACCTGGTGCCGCATTTCCGCCAGAACGATTACGCCGGCGGCATCACTGCCGCCAGCGCGGTGCTGGTCAAGATCATCGATGGCGAGGAACTGCCGACGCCGGTCAGCAGCAACCGCGATGATCGGAATGAAGGCGCCAGTGGTGACTTTATTTTCTTTGTGGCAATTGCGATCGCCATGGTGGTGTCGCTCGTCATGCGTGTGTTGATGTTCAAGTCATCGCGGTCGGCGCGGGTTTTTGTGTCAGGCCTGATTGCAGGTGGCATTGCGTGGATGCTGGTGTCTCTTCTTGGTGGTGGCGTCGCTGCCGTAGCTGCGGTGTTGATTTCGCTGGGGAATGCTAGTTCCGGTGGGTATGCTGGCGGAGGCGGCTTCGGTGGTGGCGGTGGCTTTGGCGGAGGCGGTGGAGCCTTCGGCGGAGGCGGCGGTTGGGGCGGTGGTGGTGGACGTTCGGGAGGCGGTGGCGCCTCGGGGAGCTGGTGATGCGCTGGTTACGACATTTCTTTGCTCCTTCCGCGCATGCCGCGTTTCCGGAACCCAGTCTGGACCGGATCGCTCACGCAATTGCCGACGGTGAGCGTCTGCACAGCGGTCAGGTGATGTTCGCGGTGGAGTCTGATCTGCCGTTGGCGCTGCTGTGGAAGAACACCAGCGCCCGTGCCCGTGCCGAGCACGCCTTCGCGTTGCTGAGGACCTGGGACACTGAGGCCAACAACGGCGTGCTGATCTATCTGCTGCTGGCCGACCATGCCATCGAGATTGTTGCCGACCGTGGCCTGCAGACGCAGGTGGATGCGGCGCAGTGGCAGCTGATCTGTGACCACCTGCGCGAGCAGCTGAACGGGAATACGCGCGAGGAAGCTGTGCTGGCGGCGGTGGCCGAGGTCTCGCAGCTGCTGTCGGCGCACTTTCCACCCGACCCGGCAGGGCGCACCCGCAACGAGCTACCTGACCGCCCGCAGGTGTTCGGCTGAACCATGGGTTGAGTGGCAAGGGCCGCTACCCCGAGAATAGGGGCTGGTTCGCCTGACAGTGCCCGCATGCTCTTTCTTCATGACATAGACCCCATCGCTTTCTCGCTGGGTCCGATCGATGTGCACTGGTACGGCATCATGTACCTGCTTGGCTTTGCCGCTGCCTGGTGGCTGGGCCGCTCACGCATCCTTGCCGGGCGTTTGCCGGGCGTGGATATGAACGGCTTCTCAGACCTGCTGTTCTACGCGATGTTGGGCGTGGTGTTGGGCGGACGCATCGGCTACATGCTGTTCTACGCAACCGCCGACTTCCTCGCCAATCCGCTGATCCTGCTGCGTGTCTGGGAAGGCGGCATGAGTTTCCACGGCGGCCTGCTTGGTGTGCTGATCGCCGGCTGGTGGTGGACGCGCAAGCACAAGCTGCATTTCTTCGACACCATCGACTTCGTTGCACCGCTGGTGCCGCTGGGTCTGGGCTTTGGTCGACTTGGCAATTTCATTGGTGGCGAGCTGTACGGCAAGTTCACCAATGCCGGCTGGGGCGTGATCTTCCCGCATTCGCCACTGAAGGACATTCCGGCTGGCTTGCCGGCGATGGAGCAGCTGATTTCGGCTGCGCAGATCCCGCAGGATTACGCTGCCGGCCTGCTCACCCAGTACGCGCGCCATCCTTCTCAGTTGTATGAAGCGCTGCTGGAAGGCCTGGTGATGTTCCTGGTGCTGTGGTTCTACTCGATGAAGCCGCGCCCGCGTTACGCCGTGTCCGGCCTGTTCGCGCTGCTGTACGGCAGCTTCCGCTTCCTGGTTGAGTTCGTGCGCATGCCCGACAACGGCGTGTACGTAGCGTTTGATTGGTTGACCCGTGGCCAGATCCTGAGCCTGCCGTTGATCGTGTTGGGCTTGGTGTTGCTGGCAATGTCGCGCCGCGCGCCGGTGTTGCAACCGGTGCTCCCACTGGAAGAGAAGAAGGCATGAAGCAATATCTGGATCTGCTGCAGCATGTGATGGAGCACGGCACTGAGAAGTCCGACCGCACCGGCACCGGCACGCGCAGCGTGTTCGGCTGGCAGATGCGCTTCGACCTCAACCAGGGCTTCCCGCTGGTCACCACCAAGAAGCTGCACCTGCGCTCGATCATCCATGAGCTGCTGTGGTTCCTGAAGGGCGATACCAATATCGCCTACCTCAAGGACAACAAGGTCAACATCTGGGACGAGTGGGCCGACGCCAATGGCGATCTCGGCCCGGTCTACGGCAAGCAGTGGCGCAGCTGGGCCACCGCTGATGGTCGCGAGATCGACCAGATGCAGTGGCTGGTGGATGAGATCAAGCGCAATCCAGACTCGCGCCGCTTGGTGGTTAGTGCCTGGAACGTGGGTGAGCTGTCGCAGATGGCGCTGATGCCCTGCCACAACCTGTTCCAGTTCTATGTGGTCGACGGCAAGCTCAGCTGCCAGCTGTACCAGCGCAGCGGCGACATCTTCCTCGGCGTCCCGTTCAACATCGCAAGCTACGCGCTGCTGACCCATATGGTTGCGCAGGCGACTGGCTTGGGCGTGGGTGATTTCGTGCACACGCTGGGCGATGCGCATATCTATTCCAACCACTACGAGCAGGCACGCGAGCAGCTGTCGCGCGAACCGCGCGCGCTGCCCACGTTGTGGTTGAACCCGGAAGTGACCGACCTGTTCGGCTTCCAGTTCGATGACATCCGCATCGATGGCTACGACCCGCATCCGGCAATCAAGGCGCCGGTGGCGGTGTGATGAAGCTGTCGATGATCGCCGCGCTGGACCGCAATCGTGGCATTGGCCATGACAACGCGATGCCGTGGCATCTGCCGGATGACTTCAAACACTTCAAGGCGCTGACCCTCGGCAAGCCGATCCTGATGGGGCGCAAGACCGCTGAGTCGCTGGGTCGCGCGCTGCCGGGGCGAACCAATCTGGTGTTGACCCGAAGCGGGCAGGTGCCGTTTGCCGGCATGCGTGCGGTGGCTTCGTTGGATGAGGCGCGGGCTATCGCTGCGGGCGAGGGTGCCGATGAGTTGTGCGTGATTGGTGGTGGTGAGATCTATCGGCTGTTGCTGGATCAGGCCACCGATCTGCACCTGACCTGGGTGGATGCCGAGGTGAACGCCGATACGCATTTTCCGGAAGTGGATCCGGCCTTGTGGCGTGAAGTGGATAGCCAGGAGCACGCAGTGGACGAGCGGCATGCGTTTGCGTTCCGGTTTGTGCACTACGTGCGGGTTTGAAGAATTGCTTGATGGCCTCCTGCTTCGGTGGGCGGACCCTGCCTAAGGGAAAACGCTGAGCAGCAGCTTTACCGCCAACGCACTCATTACCAAACCAATCAGGAAATCCAGTACGCGCCACGCGCGCGGATTGGCAAATACCGGTGCCAGCAGGCGCGCGCCGTAGCCCAGGGCGAAAAAGAACACGAACGAGGCCGTGATCGCACCCGCGCCGAAATGGAAGCGCTCGGCGCCGTAGTTGGCTGAAATGGAACCCAGCAGAACCACGGTGTCGAGATAGACATGCGGATTGAGCCAGGTGAATGCCAGACAGGTAGCGATACTGGACTTCAGGCTGGTGCTTCCGCTGTTGCTCGGCGCGAGTATCTGCACTGTATTGATGGCGGTGCGAAAGCTCTTGATTGCGTAGGTCAGCAAGAACGCTGCACCGCCCACGGTCATCAAGGCTTCAAGCCAAGGCATTGATGTAACCAGTGCACCAAACCCTGCCGTGCCCGCGTATACCAGGATGGCGTCAGAACTCGCGCAGGTCATGCATATCGCGAAGACGTGATTGCGTTGCAGACCTTGCCGCAGGACAAAGGCGTTCTGTGCGCCTATGGCTGCTATCAGGCCAAAGCCCAGCGCCAGCCCAGAGGAGAATGCTTGCATTGCTTCTTGCGCGGAGTAAAACGAGCCTTATGTTCGCTTTGTGGCGCTGTCGTTGAGTAGTGGGGAATGTGCTCGTTTTGCTGCGGGGAAGTCGGCTGTCATATAGGTGGGGCTAACGGCTTCGTGGGCTTTTGCTCCTAGTTTCTGAGCTTTTCGCTCTTCGCACCAAAAAACCCATCAGATCACCCAGGCATACGGTAATGCCCAATGATCGTGTGCCGGAACAACAGATCCTGCTCCTGCGTGCCCTGGGCTATGTTGTGCAGCACCAGTGGCGTGCCATCGTCCAATCGCCTGTCCGAGACGATGCCTACGTGCAGCAGGCCATTGCCATTGAGCTTCCACGCCACGATGTCGCCGGCGGCATAGTCATCGGCGCGTGTGCTGATCGGCAGGTCCCAGCCCTCACGCTGGAACCAGCGCATCTGGTTGGGCACGCGGCGGTGGTCGATGTTTCGATCCGGTCGCGGTAATCCCCATAGCTGTGGATAGGCGGCGAAGTTTCCGCGCATGTCCTCGTTGATGCGCTGCTGCAGATCGACGCCCTGCGTGCGCAGGGCGCGGATCACCACATCGGTGCAGACGCCGCGATCAGCGGGTGGATCGCCACCTGGATAGCCGAGGGAAAAATAGGCCGGATCGTAGCGGGTGGTGACCCCGATCTGCGCCCGTGCTGCCGCAACCAGTGGTGGCGAAACGGCTGCAGGTGCGGATTCGATTGTTGCCGGCGGCGGACTGGTCTGCTCGCCATCCGTCTGCGGGCGACAGCCAGCAAACATTGCGATGGCCACCAGCAACAGTGCTGATGGCCAAGGCCTCATGCAGCCGGTCCGTTGTTGTCCGGCGTCGGTGTGCCGTTGTTGCCGTTGCCGTTTCTTCCACGCGGACGATGGCGGCGCGGGCGACGGCGCTGCTCGCCGCTGCGTTCGGGGCGGGGCGCTTCAGTGCGTGGCTCGGGTTTGGCTTCGGGCTTTGTCTCTGCCTTTGCTTCCGCACGCGGCTTACGTGGTGGGTGCTGGCCCGGTATCGGTACCGGTACATCGCGGCCCGGTACCTGCACAACGCGCAGGTCTTCACTGTCCAGCTGCAGTGCGGTGAGCTTGCCACCCCAGACTGCGCCGGTGTCGATGGCGTGCACGCCCTGGGTAATGGTCAGGCCCAGGGCCGACCAATGGCCGCAGACCATCTTCAGCTCGCGCTCGACCCGGCCCGGTACTTCGAACCATGGGTACATGCCTTGCGGCTGGGTGCCCGGGGTGCCCTTGTCTTCCATGCCGATGCGCCCGCTTGGGGTGCAGTAACGCATACGGGTGAAGATATTGATGATGGCACGCGAGCGATCGTAGCCGCTCAGGCCCGGCGACCATGCCGGCTTGTCGCCGTACATGTTGCGGAACAGCTTGCGGTAGCCGTTGCCGTGTAGCTGCAGCTCGACTTCGCGGGCGTGCTTCTCGGCCAGGGCCACGGTCCACTTCGGCGCCAGGCCAGCATGGAACATCATCCAGCCCAGCTCGCGATCGACGTGGGCCAGCTTCTGCATGCGCAGCCAGTCCAACAGCACGTCGCGATCCTCGGCCAGTACGATGCGTTGCAGGTCCGGGTTGACCTTGCGCTGCTCCTCTTCGCTGCGGGCGCCAATGGCCAGCAGGGACAGGTCGTGGTTGCCGAGCACGGTGACGCTGTGCTCGCGCAGCGAGTGCACAAGCCGCAGTGTTTCCAGTGACTGGCCGCCACGGTTGACCAGATCGCCAGCGAACCACAGCTTGTCGCTGGCCGGATCGAAGTTGATCTTTTCCAGCAAGCGCTGGGTGACGTCGTAGCAGCCTTGTAGATCGCCAATTGCCCAGGTCGCCATCAGTGCAGCGTCCTTGGGATGGCGAGTACGAACGGCGCGATCGGTGCGGCGAACTCGGTGCCGTCGTCGGCGATCATGTCGTAGTGGCCTTGCATGGTGCCGTGCTCGGTGCCGAGCATCACGCCGGAGGTGTAGCGGAACTCCTCGCCGGGGCGCAGCCGAGGCTGTTCGCCGACCACGCCATCGCCATCGACCGTCTCGACCCGGCCTTCGCCGTCGGTGATACGCCAATGGCGGCTGATCAGCCGCGCCGGCATGGTGCCGCGGTTGTGGATGCGGATCGTGTAGGCGAACGCAAAGCGGCCGTCTTCAGGGGCCGACTGGTCGTCGATGAAACGAGGCGAGACCTCGATCTCGATCGCGTAGTGGCGGGGTTCTTCCATGGGAGGAGTGTAAGCAAAAGCAGGTGATCGGATTGCGTGTTTGCAGCGCTTATTCGTGCGGCAGGTTGGCAAGCCTGATGAAATCGGCAACTTCCAGCTGTTCGGCGCGGGCATCACTGCGCACACCGGCGGCTTCGAACTGGGCCTGATCAATGACGCCGTTGAGGGCGTTGCGCAGGGTTTTGCGGCGCTGGCCGAAGGCGGCGCGGACCACGTCGGCAAAGCGTTTGCGGTCGTTGATGCCGACGGTGGCCGGATCGCGCGGAATCAGCCGCACCACCGCCGAATCCACCTTCGGCGGCGGCCGGAACGCGCCCGGCGGCACCACGAACAAGGCCCGTACTTCGCAGAACGCCTGCAACATCACGCTGAGGCGGCCGTAAACCTTGCTGCCGGGGCCGGCGGCCATGCGGTCGACCACTTCCTTCTGCAGCATGAAGGTCATGTCCGAGATCGCGGCGGCGTGGTCCAGCGCGTGGAACAGGATGGGCGAGGAGATGTTGTAGGGCAGGTTGCCGACCAGACGGATCGTGGAGCCGGCGGCCAGCTCGGTGAAGTTCACCCGCAGCACGTCGCTGTGGACGATGGTCAGCTCGCCCAACGGCGCAGCGGCTTCGGTCAGCGGCACGATCAGGTCGCGGTCGAACTCGATGACGGTGAGCTTGGGATGGCGGCGAAGCAGCGGGAAGGTGATGGCGCCTTGGCCTGGGCCGATCTCGACCAGACGGTCGTCGCCCTTCGGGTCGACTGCCATGACGATCTTCTCGACGTAATACTTGTCCGCCAGGAAGTGCTGGCCCAGCTGCTTCTTGGCCGGGGCGGTGAAGCCCGTGCGCGGGGAATGATCTGAATTCATGTGCTGATTTTACGTTGTGCAGCCAGCTGTGCGCATAACGCTGTTGCCGCAAACAGGCTGGAGGGGTCGGCCACGCCCTTGCCGGCGAGGTCCAGGGCGGTGCCGTGGTCCACCGCAACGCGCGGGTAGGGCAGGCCCAGGGTGATATTGGTGGCCTGCTCGAAGCCGCTGTACTTGAGCACCGGCAGGCCCTGGTCGTGGTACATCGCCAGCACGGAGTCGAAACCGGCCAGTTTGGCTGGCAGGAAGGCGGTGTCGGCGGGCAGTGGGCCGATCAGGTTCAGGCCTTCGCCACGCATCTGCTCGAGCAGCGGGATGATCAGGTCCAGCTCTTCACGACCGAGATGGCCGTCTTCGCCGGCATGGGGGTTGAGCCCCAGCACGGCGATACGCGGCTGGGCCAGGCCAAAGTCGCGGCGCAGGGCCGCATCGGTGGTGTTGATGACCTTGCGCAGGCTGTCTGCGCTGATGGCGTCGGCGACGTCACGTAGCGGCAGATGGGTGGTGGCCAGGGCCACACGCACGATGTGGTTGGCCAGCATCATCACCACTTCGACGCCGGCCTGGTTGGCCAGTAGTTCGGTGGTGCCGCTATAGGCGATGCCGCCTTGGTTGATCACGGCCTTGTGCACCGGGCCGGTGACTACGCCATCAAGGCTACCGTCCAGGCAGGCCTGGCCGGCGCCAAGTAGGCAATCGATTACCGCGCGTGCATTGCGTGGGTCGGCCTGGCCAAACTGCGAGGGCACGGCATTGCGGACTTCACGCAGGCGCAGGTCGCCGGGGCGGCTGGCGGTGGCGTGTTCGGGCAGCAGTTGCAGCGGCAGGTTCAGCGCGCTGGCGGCGGCCCGCAGCGTATCGGGGTCCGCAAACGCCAACAGCCGGCAGTCACTGCGCGGCTGTTGGGCAAGACGAATGCATAGTTCCGGGCCGATCCCGGAGGGCTCGCCCGGTACCAGAGCGAGCTGGGCAATCATGGATCAGGGCTTGGCCGGTTCTGCCGGGGTGGTTGCCGTGTCGGCATTGCCCTCGGCACGGTCACCGCTACGGAAGCTGACGTAGGCTTCGCCACGCAGTTCCTGCAGGTAACGGTTGTACTCGTCGTCCAGCTTGCGGCGGCCGATCTGTTCACGGACCTGGGCACGCTTGTTGTTGTCGCCGACGTCGGTCTGACGGGTGGCCACGCGCTGCACGATATGCCAACCGGCATCGGTACGGAACGGAGTGCCCACGCCATTGTCAGTCAGGCTTTCAACCTGCTTGCCGAAGTCCGGGCCGAAGGCATCGGCCGGGAACCAGCCCAGATCACCGCCCTGACCACGGCTGTTGGTGTCGTCGGAGGACTCTTTTGCCACCTCCTGGAAGTCGGCGCCACCAGCAATACGCGCACGCAGGGTCTCGATCTTGGCCTTGGCCGCTGCGTCGTCTACCTGATCGGTGACGCGGATCAGAATGTGGCGGGCATGGTATTCGGTGACCTTCTGGCCGCTGTCGCCAGTGCCGCCGGCATCACGGGTTTCCACCAGTTTGAGCAGCTGGAAGCCGCTCGGGCCACGGATCGGGCCCAGCACGTCGCCGGCCTTCATGGTCTTGATCTGGTTGGCAAAGGCACTGGGGATTTCGTCGGCACTGCGCCAGCCCAGGTCACCGCCTTCCAGCGCGTTGGGGCTGTCCGAGTAACGGACGGCTGCAGCGGAGAAGTCCAGCTCACCCTTGTCGAGCAAGCCCTTGACGCCGTCAACCTTGCTCTGGCCGGTGGCGATCTGTTCGGCCGTCGCGCCTTCCGGCACGGCAATCAGGATGTGCGCCAGGTGGAACTGGGCGCCGCCTGCATTCTGCTGGGCCAGCGCAGCATCCACTTCGCCTTCGCTGACGTTGATGCGGCTCTGTGCAAAGCTCTGGCGCAGGCGCTGGGTGATGATTTCCTCGCGCACCGAGTTACGGAAGTCGGAGAAACCGATACCGTCCTGGCTCAGGCGCTGGCGCAGGCCATCAACCGTGGTGCCGTTCTGCTGGGCAATGCTTCCGATGGCATGGTTGAGCTCTTCATCGCTGACGCGGATGCCGCTGCTTTCGGCGCGAGCGACCTGCAGCTTGACCAGCACCAGGCGCTCCAGCACCTGACGCTCCAGTACCGATTCCGGCGGCAGCTGGGCTTCACGGCCGGCGTACTGGCCCTTGATGTTGGCGACCGCACGCTGCAGTTCGCTCTGCAGGATGACGCCCTCGTCGACGATGGCGGCAATGCGATCCAGCGGTTGCGTCTGCTGTGCAACAGCCGGGGCGGCAACGCCGGAGAACGCCAGCAAGGTGGCGAGGACTGCAGGAAGGGTCTTGGTCATGGAATCTGGTTGGGATCGTAGTCGTCGTCGTTCGCTTCAATGTTGCTCGGCGGAACGAGGTAGAGGTCGTCTCGGTTGTAGCCGAGAATAGCACGGCGCAAGGTGCGGTCCGTGTTCTGCCCGACCGAGCTCAGGCCCTTGAGCACGAACTCGATCTGGAACGAATTGTTGAGGTCACCTTCGCGGTTTTTGACGTAGCGGCGGGCCAGGGCACGTACCGCCAGGCAGCAGCTGTCCCACTGTACGCCGCCGATGATTTCCAGCGGCTTGCTGTCGACCATGGAGTAGTAATAGCGGCCGACGACGCTCCAACGCGGGTTGATCGGGTACAGGAAGGAGAAGTCAGCCTGCTTGAGCTGCTCCTTGCCGGTGCTCGGGTTGCCGCGGTAGCGGTAGCTCAGGTTGATCACGCCGTCGTCGGGCAGCAGGTAGCGTGCACGTACGCTGGCCAGGTCTTCCTTGCGGAACTTGGGGTTCCACTGGTAGGTGGTGCCCAAGGTCCAGCGATCGGTCATGGCCCAGTTGACGTCGGCCACCCAGGCGGACTTGCTCTCGCTCACCACCGGGTCGCCGGGGTTGATGGTGACCCGCGAGTCTTCGAAATAGCTGATTTGACCAATGCTGGCCGAAAGCTTTTCGCGCCCATCAGCCTGACGGATCAGGCGGGTGGTCAGCGCGGTGGTCAGCTGGTTGGCATCGTTCTGACGGTCGGCGCCGGTGAAGCGCGAGTCGCGGAACAGCTGGCCCCAGCTGAAGGTAAAGGCGCGGGTATCGAGCAGCGGCAAGTCCGACTGGTCGCGGTACGGGGCGTTCAGGTAGAACAACCGCGGTTCCAGCGTATGCAGGTAGGACTTGCCTTTGAGCGTGGTCTCACGATCGAAGAACAGGCCCATGTCGATGCTGGCAATGGGCATGCTGCGGCTGGGCGAAGTGTTGCCGCGCAGTTGCTCCGGGGAGGCGGTGGCAGGGTCGATGCCGGCCGCGCGCAATTGCTGGACGCGGATGTCGTCGGCCAGGCCGCGCTCCAGGTCATAGGCGGTGTAGCGCCAGGCCAGGGTCGGGGTGATGTACCAGGCAGCGCCGCCCAAGGGCATCGAGACGTAGGGTTTGATATCCAGGCGCGAGCCGCCAAACATCCGGGTGACGTCGCCGGTGCGGACATATTCACCGTCTGCATCCACCGTCTTGAGGCGGATGTCATCGTGGGTGAAGCGCACCGCTTCGGCATACACGCCGGCCTCGAACCAATGGCCGAAGTCCTCATCCCAGGTTGCGAACAGACGCGGCTGCCGGCTGTAAGGCAAGGATTGTTCGGTCAGCGTGTAATCGGTCAGCTGCCATTCGTCGGCCATGATGCCGGCGGTCCAGCTGCGGCCGGTGCCGTACAGGCCAGCCGTGCTCTGCATGTTGGAGGAGGTGATACCGTTCAGACGGTTGGAAAAGTCTTCGACGTAACGCTCGTCGCTGACCCAGGCCAGGTTGGCGCGGGCCTGCCAGTTCTTGTCGATGTTGTGGTAACCGGTGAACGACAGGCTGCCGCGATCGCGGTCGCGCAATGTGTCGTTCGCCATATAGGTGGTATCCAGCTGACCACGGCCGCCGGAATACAGATAGCGGAACTCGTTGTCGAGCATGAGCCCGCGCTTGCTCATGTAGCGCGGGGTCAAGGTGTCGTCGTAGTTTGGCGCCAGATTGAAGTAGATCGGCTGCGCGTAGTCAAAGCCGTTGCGCCCGGACAGGCTGAGCTTGGGATAGAGCAGGCCGGTCATGCGACGGTCGTCGATCGGGAACTTGAAGTAGGGCATGTACAGCACGGGCACCTTGCCCACGCGTAGCACCGCATTGCGGGCGGTGCCAAAGCCTTCTTCATTGTCGACATCGATCTGCGGTGCCACCAGCTTCCAGACCGGCTGCGAGGGATCGCAGGTGGTATAGCTGGAGTGGTGCATCTGCCCGGTCGAACCCTGCAGGTCGACCGAATCGGCCGAGCCGTTACCGCGACGGGAAACCAGTTGGTAGCGGATATCGCTGATCTTGTGCGAGTCCGTTTCCTGATTGCCTTCGGCGCGCTCGGCGACCATTCGGATCGACGAATCTGAATATCGGACATTGCCCTCGGCAATGTAATTACCGCTTTCGGTATCCAGACGCAGGCTGTCGGCGCCCATGAACTGGTCGCCACGCTTGAGCAGCACATTGCCCTGGTATTGCGGTACGGCGCTGGTGCCAGTGAGCTCGTTGCCTTCGATGTCGGTGGGCAACTTCTCGCGGTTGGCTGCGGCGGCGGGATCCGCCGGTGGCGCCTCGTCAAAGGCGGGAAGCGTGTCGGTAGCCGGGCACAGGCCCCAGTTCACCGGCTTATCGTCGGCCCAGGCGGGCAGGCAGATGGCAATGCCCAAGGGCAGGGGAAGCAGGCGGAGAGCTTTGCGCACGCGGTTCGCATTCGGGGGAAAACGGCCGCTAGCTTGCCGCATCGTCTGCATGGGGGCAATGAAAGCCTGCCGGATGGGCCGGGCAAGGTTCATCCATCAACGGCTTGCGAGCAGTTCCTGGACATGCGCGACGCTGCATTCGCGCAGGGCCTGCAGGTCGTAGCCGCCCTCCAGCATGGATACCACGCGGCCGCTGCCATGGCGTTGGGCGAGCTTGACCAGCTCGGCGGTCAGCCAGCCGAAGTCCTCGGTTTCGACCATCAGATCGGCCTGTGGATCGCGCATGTGCGCATCGAAACCGGCCGAAATGAACAGCAACTGTGGCCGGAATGCCTCGATCTGCGGCAGCATCTCGTCGGCCCAGGTGTTGCGGAAGCGGAAGCCGCCGCTACCCGGCGGCAGCAGGATATTGCAGATATTGCCGACCCCGCGCTCGCGCATATTGCCCGAGTACGGGAACAGGCCCGACTGGTGGGTGCTGTAGTAGGCGATCTTGGGCTCGGTTTCGAAGATGGCCTGGGTGCCATTGCCGTGGTGTACGTCGAAATCGACGATGGCGATGCGTTCCAGGCCGTATTTGTCGCGGGCATAGGCTGCGGCCACGGCGATGTTGTTGAACAGGCAGAAGCCCATCGCGGTATCGGCGGTGGCGTGGTGGCCGGGCGGGCGCACCGCGCAGAACACGTGCTTGTTGCCTTCTTCCAGCATCACCGCGTCGACTGCGGCGACGCCTGCACCGGCCGCATGCAGGGCGGCGCTGGCCGAACCGGGCGAGCTGAAGGTGTCCAGATCGATACGCCGCAGCGGCGCGGTCTGCGCCTGCAGCACCGAATCGATCAGCTCACGGGTATGCACCCGGGCCAGTTCGCCGAGCTTGGCTGGCGGCGCGTTGCGCCACTCCAACTGGTCCGGGAACTCGGCGCGCAGGGCTGAAATGACGGCATGTAGACGCTCCGGCGACTCGGGGTGATCGATGCCGGGGTCATGTTCAAGGCAGGCGGGGTGGGTAAATACCAGCATGGCCGCACTGTAACCGTCGACGCCGCGCAGTGCGCGGCGTCGTATGGGAGGGGAGGATCAGCCGTGACGGCGCTCGTGGTTCCACAGTACTTCGCCATGGCCACCGGCCCGGGCAAGTACGCGGGACAACACGAACAGCAGGTCGGACAGGCGGTTCAGGTAGCGCACCGCTTCGGCACGGATGTCTTCGACACGGGCCAGTGCCACGGTTTCACGCTCGGCACGGCGGACGATGGTGCGGGCCAGATGGCAACGCGCTGCGCCTTCGCCGCCAGCGGGCAGGATGAAATCCTTCAGCGGCGGCAGGTCATCGTTATAGCGGTCCAGGTGCTGCTCCAGCGCATCGATGTCGGCGCCATGGATGGCGGCGTGGCCGGGGATGCACAGTTCGCCGCCAAGGTCGAACAACTGGTGCTGGATGGTGGTCAGCAGCGTGCGCACGTCCTCGGGCAGGTCCACGGCCAACAGCACGCCGATGGCCGAATTGGCCTCGTCGACGGTGCCGTAGGCGTTGACCCGCAGCGAATCCTTGCCGGTACGGCTGCCATCACCCAGTCCGGTGCTGCCATCGTCGCCGGTGCGGGTGTAGATCTTGGAGAGGCGGTTACCCATTGCTCAGCGCGCCCTTAGTGGGCAACGCGGCCAGCGGCCGGCTGCTTGCTGACGGCTTCAGCCACAACCTGCACCAGCGCGGCAGCACCGATATACATGGCAGCGCTCTGCATGTACGGCAGCAGCCAGTCGCTGTAGTTCTTGGCCCAGCCAGCGAAGGTCGGCTCGGCGACCGAGGCGCTGATCCAGTAGAAGCTGCCCTGGGCAATCAGGTGGCACAGCGCGACCGAACCGATCACGGTGGCGGCCAGCATGCCCAGCGACTTGAGGTTGGCGCTGCGGTAGTAGCGACGCAGCAGCATGCCGCCGGTCCACATCGCGAAGTAGGCCGGGATCAGCATCCAGTAGGCGGCCGAGACGCAGTAGTGCTGCCAGAAGCTCATGCCCTGGTTGGAGATCACCACCCAGTCAATCACTACCGCCAGGCCCATCAGCAGCGGGAACGCCCAGCGGGTCCAGTTGCGCAGGTAGAAACCGCCAATGAAGAACACCGCCCACGAAGCATCCGGGATCGGCGCGAAGTGGTTGAGGCGGGTGCCGGCCATCAGCAGCACGAGCAGGGACAGGATGATGGCGCGTTGAGCGTTGGCGGTCATGGTGGCGATTTCCGTTAATCAGACGGCCATTCTAGCCGCAGTGGGGGTGAACCGGCGGTTGCACTGCGGCAAGGGGCGGCGACCGGGCGGGTGCAGCCCCGTTATCATTGGCCCATGAGCAAGAACCATGACGTAGTGATCGTCGGTGGTGGGCTGGTTGGTGCCAGTCTGGCCATCGCATTGGACCGGTTGGGGCTGGATGTAGGCCTGGTCGAGGCGACCCCGGGCGGCGCGCTGCCGGCGGTGTTCGACCAGCGCAACCTCAGCTTTGCGGCAGCCACGATCAATGCGCTGACCGCGTTGGGGGTGATGCAGAAGCTGGCCAACCCAGGTGGCCCGATCCGCCGTATCCATGTCAGCCGCGCCGGCGATTTCGGCCGGGTGCTGATGCAGGCTGCCGACTATGGCCGCGAGGCGTTCGGTCAGGTGGTGGTGGCGCGGGACTTTGGTGAGGCGCTGGAAGCCCGTCTGGGCGAACTGCAGCAGCTGACCCGCTACCGCCCGGCCAAGTTCGTCGGCCTCGGTGTGAGCCGCGACGGTCGCCGCGAAGTGCTCATTGCCGATGACGCTGGCGAGCAGCGCCTGCAGGCCCGGCTGGTGGTTGGCGCCGACGGTACCCGCAGCGCGGTTCGGCAGGCGCTGGGTATCGAGGTCAGCGAACACGATTACCAGCAGACCCTGTTCGTGGCACGGCTGCGTGCGGCCAAGGCACCGGACGGCTGCGCCTATGAGCGCTTCACCGATACCGGCCCGACCGCATTGCTGCCGCGTGGCGACCGCCATTACGGCGTGGTCCATGGTGTCGCCCGCGACGAGGCTGATGCGGTGATGGCGCTGGATGACGCGGCGTGGCTGGCGCGGCTGCAGGATGCCGTGGGTTGGCGCGCCGGGCGGCTGCTGGAAAGCGGCCCGCGCAGCGCCTACCCGTTGATCCAGGTACTGGCGCAGAAGCTGGTTGGCGAGCGCGCGCTGTTGCTGGGCAATGCCGCGCAGACCATCCACCCGCTGGGTGCACAGGGTTTCAACCTGGGCCTGCGCGATGCGCTGACCCTGGCCGAGTTGATTGGCGACGCAACCCGGGACCCGGGCAGTGAGGATCTGCTGCAAGCCTATGTGGCGCGGCGTGGCCCGGACCGCGAGCAGACGCTGGCGTTCTCCGATGGGCTTGCCCGTTTGACCAGTAATGCGACACCGCTGATTCGGCCACTGCGCAGTCTGGGCTTTGTCGCCGCGGCGCAGGCCCCGGCGCTGCAGTCCTTCCTGGTTGGCGGAGCGATGGGCTTCCGCGGGCAAGTGCCCGAGTTGTGCAGGAGTGAGGCGCGATGAGCCGGCGCGGACAGTGGGACGCGGTGATCGTCGGCGGCGGCGTGGTTGGCGCGGCGTGTGCGCTGGCGCTGGCGGAGGAAGGACTGCAGGTGGCAATGGTGGAAGGCCGCGAGCCGCCGCCGTGGTCGCCACAGAAGCCGGACCTGCGTGTATTCGCGTTTGCTGCAGATAACGCCGCCCTGCTGGAATCGCTGGGCGTATGGAAACAGGTGGATCAGGCCCGCGCCCGTGCGTATCGACGCATGCGGGTGTGGGATGCCGGTGGTGGTGGCGATCTAACGTTTGATGCCGACACGCTGGGCCGGCGCGAGCTGGGCTGGATTGTCGAAAACGGTTTGCTGGTTGATCGCCTGTGGGCGGCACTGCCAGCTGCGGGCGTGCAGATGTACTGCCCGGCGCGGGTGGAAGCGATGGAACAGGACGCGCAGGGCGTGCGCCTGCGGCTGGATGATGGCCGCCGCGTGGAGGCATCAATCGCGATTGCTGCCGATGGTGCCGAATCCACCCTGCGCAGCTTGGCAGGGCTGGAAGTCAGCCGGCATGACTACGGCCAGCGCGGCGTGGTCGCCTATGTGGACAGCGCGCTACCGAATGAAGACACCGCCTGGCAGCGCTTCCTCGATACCGGCCCGTTGGCGGTATTGCCGTTCGAGCGCAACCGCAGCTCCATCGTCTGGACTTTGCCTGATGCCGAAGCCGAACGCGTACTGGCATTGGATGAGGAAAGCTTCAACCGCGAGTTGACCAATGCGTTTGCGGGGCGTCTGGGTGAAATGCGTTTGGTCTCAGCGCGCGCGGCGTTCCCGCTGCGCCGGCAATTGGCTAGCGCATATGTCGCCGGGCGCGTGCTGACCTTGGGCGATGCCGCGCACGTTGTGCATCCGCTGGCCGGGCAAGGTGTGAACCTGGGCCTGCGCGACGTGGCCGGCCTGCGTGATCTTGTGCGCGAAGCCAAGCAGCGTCGACAGGACTGGAGTTCGCCGCACCGCCTGCAGCGCTGGGCGCGTACCCGTCGCAGTGAAAATACGGTGGCCGCCTACAGTTTCGATGCGATCAACAAGGTGTTCTCCAACGACGAGATGCACCTGACCCTGGCGCGTGGAGCGCTATTGGGTCTGGCGGGAAAAATGCCGCCACTGATGTCGATGTTCTGGAAACGCGCCTCAGGGCTGTAGGCAAGGCCAAATGTAGTGGCGCGCGCCCGCGGGGCCGGGGGGTGGGGGGTGTAGAGCCCCACCACCGCGGGGTGGCGGCGACGCGGGTGGGGGGGGGCCGCCCCGGGGGCCGGGGCCTCGGGGGGG
>NZ_JBRREB010000036.1:0-46510 GCF_056759995.1 Stenotrophomonas sp. STEN030
CCCCCCGGCGGGGGCTGCTGCACCCCTCGCCGACCCCCCTCCGGTGGGCCGGGCGCGCCCCCCGCCGCCCCCCCGGTCCCGGCCCCCCCCCCCACTACAACAACCCGGTCAAATGAGATTCATTCCCATTTATGGGAAATCGGCTAGAATGGGTAGGTCTCCAATCTACGAATCACGGCATGTCTTCCGCTTTTGGCGCCGAAACGGTGCTTGAAGTCCGTCATTGGACGGACGCCTACTTCAGCTTCTCCACCACCCGCGACAGCGGCTTCCGCTTCGAGAATGGCCAGTTCGTGATGATCGGGCTGGAAAACGAAAACGAAGGTGCCCGTCCGGTATTGCGTGCCTATTCCATCGCCAGCGCCAACTGGGAAGAGCAACTGCACTTCTTCAGCATCAAGGTGCAGGAAGGTGCGCTGACCTCGCGTCTGCAGCACCTCAAGCCCGGCGACAAGGTACTGGTCGGCAAGAAGCCCACCGGCACGTTGCTGATCAGCGACCTGCACCCCGGCAAGAACCTTTATCTGTTGGGCACCGGCACCGGCCTGGCGCCGTGGTTGAGCGTGGTCAAGGACCCGGAAACCTACGAGCGCTTCGACAAGGTGATCGTCTGCCACGGGGTGCGCTACGAGAAGGACCTCGCCTACCGTGAGTACTTCGAGCAGGAGCTGCCGAACGACGAGATCCTCGGCGATATCGTCCGCGACAAGCTGCTGTATTACCCGGCTGTCACCCGTGAGCCTTTCCCCAACCAGGGCCGCCTGACCTCGCTGATGGAAAGCGGACAGATGCAGGAAGCACTCGGCTTGCCGCAGCTGGATCCGGCCAACGACCGCTTCATGATCTGTGGCAGTCCGCAGATGTTGGCTGACCTGCGCACCGTGCTGGACGCACGTGGCTTTGAGGTCTCCACGCGCATCGGCACCCCGGGCCACTACGTGTTCGAGCGCGCCTTCGTCGAAAAGTAAGGCCTGTAGGGGTTTTACCGACTATTGGCTGCTATGAACCCTGACTCTGATGGCGTAGCGTAACGGCCGGATCGCATTGATCCGGCCGTTTTTAGTTCAGGGGAAAGGATTCATGGTTTCAAGTAGTTCCCGCAGCAGCTTCATCGACAACCAACGCAGCGTGCTGCTCGACGAGCTGGCGCAATGCCAGCAGCGTACCGAGACCGCAAAGCAGGCGATGGGCGCTGCCTACCCCGCCGCTTGCCAGGCAGCGCAGACGATGCGCCCGGCATTCGAAGAGGGTCTGGCGCAGGCGCGCCGCACTACCCTGCAACAGGGTCGCAAAGGCAGCTGGGGCCCTGCGCTGAGTTTGCGCGCGACCTTGGGTGCCGGCGGTATCCGCACCGTCGCATGGTTGCTGCTGCTCGGCAGCCTGGCGCTGTACGGGCCAGTGCGCAATTTTTGTGGCCAGCTATCGCAGAGCCTGCCGTTCCCGGTCAGTCTGCTGTTCTTGTTGTTCGTCTTCATTCCGCCGGGCTTGGTGCTGTACGCAGCGCTGGTCTGGCTGGGCCGCTACCGTGTGTCCAAGCGCAATGCTGCGGCCGGTTTGGCCTCGATCGATGCGCTGGGCAAGCGCCAGCTGCAGCTGCACGCTTTCGGCAAGAAGCACGACGATGGTCGTAGCCACCCCTACCCCGTCGTCCGCGCGCCTGCGCCTTCGGTCGAGAAGTTGGGCAACAAGTGGCAGCTCGGTGACAAGCACGACAACTCCAATGCGGTGATGGTCGGTATGAACACTGATATCGCCACCGACAAAGACCCGGACTTCTTCATCCGCCTGCCGATCAACGGCCATCCCGCCGGCTTTGTGCGGGTGCGCGCCGATGTCGACGAACACTTCAACACCTGGAGCCCGCTCGCTGCCGAGCTGGCTCCGCTGCTGGCACCACTGGCCCAGCCCATCCTCGACCTGCAGGCATTGAGCGCGCCCTATGAGCGCGAGTTGCAACTGCAGCAGTCGCTGCTGACCCGGCTGGCCTCGCTGGACAAGCTGGAAGCCAACTGGAAGGACGTTGCCATCCCGGAGCAGACCCTGGAGCAGGTGATCAAGCTGGTGGACCGTTTTGCCGCCGGCACCCCGCCGCTGCCCAAGGGCATGCTGCTGTGGGGCCCGCCCGGTACGGGCAAGACCCTGATCGCGCGCAAGTTGGCCGAGCACGTGGACTGCAACTTCGTCGCCGTGACCATCGCCGATCTAAAGGGTGAGCACATCGGCCACACAGGCCCCAAGGTAAAGAAAATCTGGGAAGACGCGCGCAACAAGGGCCCGACTATTCTGTTCGTGGACGAATGCGAAAGCGCCTTCGCTCGCCGCGGCAGCCGTGACACCGACAATTTCGGCAACGAGCTGGTGCAGACCTTCATCGCCGAATGGGATGGCTTCAACCAGGGCAGCGGCAACGTGTTGGTGATTGGCGCCACCAATCGCCAGGAACTGATCGATGACGCGGTGCTGTCGCGCTTCACTGTTTCCATCGAGCTGGCCGCGCCCAATGCCGAGGCGCGCGAGCGCATCCTGCTGGCCGAGTTTGGCAAGGCCCAGCTGGCGTTGCCGGTGACCGAGGCGCTGGTGCGTGAAACCGCCGGCATGTCCGGCCGCGACCTGTCCACCTTGATCACCAGCGTGGTCTCAACCCATCCGGCCGGGCGCCCTGCACAAAGCGACTTCAGCGCTGCCATCGCGCGCCTGCGCGGCAAGAGCTCCACCTCGGTGCAGACCTTGGGCTGGGACGATGTGATCGTGCCGGCGAGCACCCGCGCCGAGTTCGAAAGCCTGGGCAAGGAGCTGCTGCATGCCGAAGAACTGGCGCGGATGAACATTCCGGTACCACGCGGCATTCTGCTGTATGGCCCGCCCGGCACCGGCAAGACCCAGATCGCGCGCGTACTGGCCAGCCAGTCCGGGCTGTCCTTCATCGCCGCCTCCTCGGCGGAAATCAAGGGCCAGTTCCTCGGCGACGGCGGCGCGCGGGTCAAGCAGTTGTTCGAAAAAGCCCGCGCACAGGCACCGTGCATCGTCTTCCTCGATGAGATCGATACCATCGCCCCGCCACGTGGCAGCGGCAACTCGGACAAGTTGAACGCCGAGATCGTCGCCCAGCTGCTGCAGGAACTGGACGGCATCAGTACCAAGCAGGGACAGGTATTCCTGCTCGCAGCCAGCAACCACCTCGACGCCATCGACAGCGCCCTGCTATCGCGGTTGGAGCGCAAGATCCAGATCGGTCTGCCCGATGTGGACGCACGCGCCGCAATCCTGCGCCTGCAGCTGGCCGGCAAGCCCTTGGATTTTGCCGTGGACGAGGTGCTGGGCACCCTGGCAGCGGCTACCGAAGGCAGCTCCGGCCGCGACCTGCAATCACTGGTCACCGCCGCCACCCGTCGCGCGCTGCAACGGGCAATGGCCGAGCATGGCGACCCGACCAAGGTGCAGCTGCAACAGAAGGACCTGTTGGACGAAGCGGAGACCGATCCGGTCTAACCAAAGTCGCCCGGCGCAGTCCAGCGCCGGGCGCTGCCGCACCCCCGGCTGAGCCCGCAGTAACCCTTGCCTTGGCAGCAAGTGTTGCACGATGCGCAACATGCTACACTCCGGCATGATCAAGTCATTCCGCCACAAAGGGCTGCGCAAGCTCTATGAAACCGGAAGCACCGCAGGCATACAGGCCAGTCACGCAAATCGACTACGTCTGCAGCTGGCCGCACTTGATACAGCACACACAATCGAGGACATGGATATCCCCGGATTTCGCCTGCACGCCCTGAAGGGTGAGATGAAGGGACGCTGGTCGATCGCCGTCAATGGCAACTGGCGCGTCACCTTTGAATTCAAGGATGGCAATTGCCACGTGCTGGACTACGAGGACTATCACTGATGAGCATGCATAACCCGCCGCATCCCGGCACCTTCATTTCCGGCATCTATCTGGAGCCGAACAATGTCAGTGGCCGTGAATTGGCGCAGGCACTTGGGGTTTCCGCCTCGACGTTGAGCCGGGTGTTGAACGGCAGCAGCCGGGTCAGCCCCGAAATGGCCTTGCGCCTGTCTGTCGCCCTTGGACGCAGCCCGGAAAGCTGGCTGGCCATGCAGGACGCGCATGATCTCTGGGTCGCCCGCCAGCACGTCGATCTGAAGACGGTAGGTCGCCTGCAGCTTGCTGCGGCTTGATGATGCAGCGCTCGCTTCAGCCCAGCGCCGCCCGGATATCCGCTTCCAGCGCCTCTGGGCGCGCAGTTGGCGCGTAGCGGGCAATGACCTGGCCGTTGCGGCCAATCAGGAATTTGCTGAAGTTCCATTTGATCGCGGCGATGCCCAGCGCGCCGCGCTTCTGCCGCTGCAGCCACTGCCACAGCGGATCAGCGTCCGCACCGTTGACCTTGAGCTTGGCCGACAACGGGAAGCTGACGCCGTAATTGATGCTGCAGAAATCCTGGATGGCGGCTGCATCACCCGGCTCCTGATGGCCGAACTGGTCGCAGGGGCAGCCCAGCACCACCAGCCCCTGTGGGCCCAACTCCTGCCACAGCTGCTCCAGCCCTTCGTACTGCGGGGTGAAGCCGCACTTGGACGCGGTATTGACGATCAGCAACGCCTTGCCATCAAACGCTGCCAGCGGCAGCGGACGGCCGTCCAGCGCGGTCAGCTCGAAATCGAAGGCATTGGGCATGGCGCGGCTCCTGACAGGATCGCCAGCGTACGCCATCACGGCGCCAACGGCATGCAAGATGTGGCCTTTCAGCGCAACCATGCCATTCGACACACCCGTACGGGCGCGCCTGCAGGTACCCTGAAAGATCAGTCTTTTTTACCGGAGTTTCCGCCTTGAACACCCGTCTCGCCCTCGCCCTTGCCGCGACCCTGGGTCTTGCCCTGCCGGCTTACAGCCAGGCCGCAACCGCTGCGACCACCCAATCAGCCCAGCAGGCCAATCCGTTCTTCGCTGAAAGCCCGCTGCCGCTGCACTACCCGCAGTTCGACAAGATCAAGGACGCCGACTTCGCGCCGGCCTTCGACGCCGGCATGGCGCAGCAGCTGCAGGAAGTGGAAGCGATCGCCAACAACCCGGCCGCGCCCACCTTTGAAAACACCTTGATCGCGCTGGAAAACAGCGGCGCCGTGCTCGACCGCGCCACCACCGTGTTCTTCTCGCTGATCGGCGCCGACACCAACGACGCACGCAAGAAGCTGCAGGGCGACTACTCGGCCAAGTTCGCCGCGCACAGCGACGCCATCAACCTCAACGGCAAGCTGTTCTCGCGCATCGAGACCCTGTACAACAACCGCGCCAACCTGGGCCTGGACGCTGAGAGCCTGCGTCTGGTCGAGAAGTACCGCGACAACTTCGTCCGCGCCGGCGCCAAGCTGGGCGACGCCGACAAGGCCAAGCTCAAGGCGATGAACGCCGAGCTGGCCAACCTGGGCACCAAGTTCAGCCAGAACGTGCTGGCCGAGGTCAACGCCTCTTTCATCGTGGTTGATGACGTCAAGCAGCTGGACGGCCTGTCGGCCGAGCAGATCGCTGCCGCTGCCGAAGCCGCCAAGGCCCGCAAGCTGGATGGCAAGTACGTCATCGCCCTGCTCAACACCACCGGCCAGCCGCCGCTGACCAACCTGGCCAACCGTGAGCTGCGCCAGAAGATCTACGAAGCCTCGGTCTCGCGTGGCAGCAAGGGCGGTGAATACGACAACACCGCTTTGGTGTCGCGCATCATGACCCTGCGCGCCGAGAAGGCCGCACTGATGGGTTTCCCGAACTTCGCTACCTATTCGCTGGGCAACCAGACCGCCAAGACCCCGGAAGCGGTCAACGCGATGCTGGGCCAGCTGGCCCCGGCCGCCGTCACCAACGCCAAGCGCGAAGCCGCTGACCTGCAGGCGATGATCGACAGCGAGCAGAAGGCCGCCGGCAAGCCGACGTTCGAACTGCAGCCGTGGGACTGGGCCTTCTACAGCGAGAAGGTGCGCCAGGCCAAGTACAACTTCGACGAATCGCAGCTCAAGCCGTACTTCGAGCTGAAGAACGTGCTGGAGAACGGCGTGTTCTTCGCCGCCGGCAAGGAATTCGGCCTGAGCTTCAAGCAGCGCACCGACCTGCCGGTCTACCACGCCGACGTCACCGTCTATGACGTGTTCGACGCCGACGGCAGCCAGCTGGCGATCTTCATCTTCGATCCGTATGCACGCGAGTCCAAGCGTGGCGGTGCGTGGATGAATGCCTACGTGTCGCAGTCGGGCCTGACCGGCGACAAGCCAGTGGTCGCCAACCACCTCAACATCCCCAAGCCGCCGGCCGGCAAGCCGACCCTGCTGACCTGGGACGAAGTGACCACCACCTTCCACGAGTTCGGCCATGCACTGCACGGCATGTTCTCGGACGTGAAGTACCCGTACTTCGCTGGCACCGCAGTGCCGCGTGACTTCGTCGAGTTCCCCTCACAGGTGAACGAGATGTGGTCCGACGAGCCGACCATCCTGGCCAACTACGCCAAGCACTACCAGAACGGCTCGGCGATGCCGCAGGCGCTGCTGGACAAGGTGATTGCCGCGTCCAAGTTCAACCAAGGCTTTGCCACCACCGAATACCTGGGCGCCGCGATGCTGGACCAGAACTGGCACCAGATCGGTGTTGGGCAGATCCCGGCACCGAAGGACGTGATGAAGTTCGAGCATGAAGCCCTGGTCAAGGACGGCATCTATTACGCGCCGGTCCCGCCGCGTTACAAGACCCCGTACTTCAGCCACATCATGGGCGGCTATTCGGCCGGCTACTACGCCTACATCTGGTCCGAAGTGCTGGATGCAAACACCCAGAAGTGGTTCCGCGAAAATGGCGGTCTGTCGCGCGCCAACGGCGACCATTTCCGCAAGACCCTGCTGTCCAAGGGCGGCAGCGTTGATGCGATGGAACTGTTCCGCAACTTCGCCGGCCACGAGCCGCAGATCGAGCCGTTGCTGGAGAAGCGCGGCCTGACCACCGGTGCTGCCAAGTAAGCGCTTGCTGGTTTTGATGGAATGAAAACGCCCGGCTTTGCCGGGCGTTTTCTTTTGCGTGGCGCAGCCAGATCAAGAGCCCCCTCATCCGCCCTTCGGGCACCTTCTCCCGCGAGCGGGAGAAGGGACTAGTCAAGCATTGCGGGGCTCTGAGACATTGCTTGCACTCAAGCATTGCGCGGCGAACCATCAGCGCAAGCAAAAGCCAGCAGTCCCTTCTCCCGCGAGCGGGAGAAGGTGCCCGGAGGGCGGATGAGGGGGCTTCTAGCTTCTAGCTTTTCGCTTCTAGCTCCATGCCTCGGACTCTCTGCTTCGGACTTCGTACAACCAGCACCAGTCACCAGGCGGAACCACTCAGCCCTACCGCCCACGCTCCACAGTCACCGTAGCGGTCATGCCATTGGCCAGCACAACACCTTTCGCAACCGAGCCCGCATCCAGCTTGATCCGTACCGGAATCCGCTGCGCCAAACGCACCCAGTTATAGGTCGGATTTACATTCGCAAGCAGATCGCTACCGGTCGGGCTGTCCGCATCAGTGATGCCGTGCGAAATGCTTTCGATATGCCCGTGCAGCTCCTGCCCGCTCATCAGCTGGACGCGGGTGCCGTCACCCACATGCAGCTGCGCCAGCTTGGTCTCCTCGAAATAGCCGTAGACCCAGAACGAATCGGTATCGATCACCGCCAGCTTGGCCGAACCAGCAGTGGCGTAATCACCCTGCCGCACTTCCAGGTTGGTCACATAGCCATCCACCGGCGCACGCACCTGGGTGCGCTCCAGATTCAACTCAGCCGTATCCAATGCCGCCTGCGCCTGCTCCACAGCCGCCAGTGCCTGCTGCTGCGAAGCACTGGCTTGCTGGCGGCTGGCCTGCGCCTGCGCCACACCGGCACGCGCGGCCTGCGCGGCACTGAGCGCATCGGTACGCGCCTCTTCGGAGATCAAACTGCCAGTGATGCGCTGGCGACGTTCGTACTGCTGCTCGTAGCGACTGGCATTCGCACTCTGCTGCGCGGCACCGGCTGCTGCAACCTGGATGCTTGCACCCGCTGCGCGCGCCGATGCCTGGGCGGCAGCCAGGTTACCGCGCGCCTGATTCAAGGCGTTCTGGTAGCGCGCCGGGTCGATCCGATAAAGCACTTCGCCGCGCTTCACCAACTGGTTGTCGCGCACCGCCACCGCGCTGACCGGACCGGAAACATCAGGCGCTACCCGCACTACTTCGGCACGCAGGCGGCCTTCTCGGGTCCACGGCGAGTACATGTAGTGGCGCCACATCGCCATTGCAATCAGAGCGGCAATCACCACTGCCGCTGCAGTGATGGAGAAACGAAGAATGGATTGGACTTTGGGGGTCATGGGATTTCTCAGAACAGCAGCAGGCCGAAGCCACCAAACAAGCAGATGAAGATCGCGGTACGGAACAAAGCCGGGTGCCAGACATTGCGATACCAACCGCGACGACCAGCCAACGTGTCCAGTGCCCACAGCACGATGCAGACCACGACGAATAACAACAACAGGCCGGGAAACAGAGTTCCCGCGAATGCGATTTCAATGGGCATGACGAGCAGTCTCCTGGCTTGAATCAAGTGGCGTGATATAGGCCGCCATCACCGAACTGTCATCCACCATGGCCAGGCGTACCAAGCGCAGGTGCAGCAACACGCGTGCTGCAACGCCCCCGTCCTTGGCTTGGCTGCGGGCAATCTCAATGGCGGCAGTCAACACGTTGTCGGCGCGTTGCCACGCCTGCGCGCTGGGTACTGCGAAGAAGTCGGACAGCACCGACACCACCTCGTCCACACATTGGCGCAACTGCGTCGATGCCGGTTCGTGGGCCACGTCCTGGCGCAAATGGATAAGCGCACGGCCGGTTTCGTTTATTGCCAATGCCCAGGCCAGCTGCACGCGCGATTCCTCACTGCCCGCCGCAGTGTGAGCGACGATCTGGTGCAACAGATCACTATTGGTGCTTTCAAAACGATGCTGCAGGCCGCGTAACGGCGCCTGCGCAGCCAAACCCACCTGTGCGCGCAGGCCGGCCATTTGCCGTCGCCGCAACCAGGCCGTGCCCACCAGCGGTGGCATCAGCGCGAAGCTCAACACCGCCGCTCCCATCGCGATCATCTGCGAGGTGCCTTCGTTGAAGAAGCGTACCGGGTCGAAGGCGTGCACGCCGGTAATGGCCAGAATGTTGACCAGCCCCATCGTGTAACCCAGACCGAACACCGCCAGCTTGGGCCGGCTGGCCATATAGGGGCCGACCATGAAAAACGGCAGCAGCCCCACAACCAACAAGGTGAAGCCCTCCATCCGGGTCAGTACCATGTAGTCGCAGACATAGGCCGCCAGCACACCAACCAGATAGCCCCAGGCCACCTTGCTGGTCATCTGCGCGGCGTTTGGCATGGTGGCGAACAGGCCAGAAAAGATCGTCGCCAACAGCATCACATTGACCGCCATCGCCCAGCCGCTGGCGGCCCACAATGCGCCCAGCAACAACATGGTGATGGCCGTTCGGGCGAACGCTACCGCGGCACCGAGATAATCATTGCCGCGGATGAAATGGGCACGTGCGTCCTCCTCGGTCGGCGCGACCTGCAGGGTCAGCTGCCGACGCGCATGCACATACTGCTCAAGCTCCTTTACGAAGCGCCGCAACAACTGCGCACCAACGTCGAAGTCCTCTACCTGCGAAGTACCGCTCAGTCCCCCACGCAACTGGGCAGCACGCGTCGCCAGGTTTCTGCGCACCTCGTGGATCTGCTCGGCCAGCTGCGCGGGCGACTGCTCGCTCGACTGCAGGGCCGCGCCCAGCGGCTGGTACAGCGTCTGCAAGGCCTGGCCGGCAGCTGGGTCTGGCTGACGTAGCAGACGATTGATCAGATGGTGCAGGGACTGGAAACTGGTCGATGCCGCCATGAAGCGCTGGTTGAATCGCTGTAGATGCGCACTGCGTGCACGCGCTTCGCCGTCCTCGAAGATCACCGAACTACGCAGGTCTTCCAATGCCACCGCGTCCCGCACCACCCGCAGATGCGCCTGCTCCATGCGTTCACGCGGCACTTCGCCAAGCAGCGCGCCGCGCATGAAACCCAGGAAGTTCTCGTACTGGTTGTTCACCGCCATGCGCAAGGTGTCGCGCAGGCGCACCGGGAACAAGGTGTCGCTGATCACCGCGGTCACCAGCAGGCCCAACAGCACCTCGCTGATGCGCGCCACCGCCGAATCGAAGACCTGCCCCGGATGGGTGGAGATCACCGGCAAGGCAATGATGGCTGCGGTATAGCCGGCCAGCACGAAGGCATAGGATTTGAAGTTGCGATGCAAGGTGGCCCCGGCAGTGCAGCCAGCGATCCATAGCGCCATCAGCAGCAGGAACGGTTCACGCTGTTGCGGAAACAGGGCCACGATCAACAGCGCACCGGCCGCACCTACAAAGGTGCCAAGTACCCGGTAAAAAGCCTTGGCCAGCACCATGCCGCTTTGCCGATGCATGACGATGACCGTGGTCATCATCGCCGTGCCCGGTTGCGGCAACTGCAGGCGCATGGCCAACCAACCGGTCAGGAAGAACGCCACGGTCGTTCGCAGCACGAACAGCCAGGTATCGGTCTCGCCCTTGAGGAAGCCGCGCATGCCTGCGTACCAGGGCTCCGCAAGCTGCGGGCTTGCTGATGTCGGGGTTGCTGACATGACGTACTCAGCTCGCCTCGATGCCGTCCAGCATCTTTTTCAGCAGGTGCTCGAGCTGGTGCTGCTCACCCTCATCCAGGCCTTGCACCTGCATGACCAACAGCTCCGCCATCTTCGGCAACAGGTTCTGTATGCAGGCAAGGCCGGCAGCGGTCAGGTGCAGGCCCAACTTGCGCCGGTCATTGGTGTCCGGAATACGCTCCAGCAGGCCCTTGTTGCACAGCTGGTCGGTGAGCCGGGTGATGTTGGCCGACTTCTCGGTGGCGGCCTCGGCCAGTTCCGACGGGGTCAGCGGGTGATCCGGTGTGCCGTACAACATCATCAGGATGTTGTATTCGGCATGACTGAGGTCGAAATCACGCAGCACTGCATTGGCGCGGTCGTGGACCGTCTTGTAGATACCCTTGACCAGGCGCACCAGCACCGCCGGTTCACGCGGAAACCCGGGCCAGCGGGCGCAGGTGGCATCAATCCGGGTTTCGGTCGCGTCGAAGCTGCTCATGGGCTATCCGGCTCATCACAAGAATGAGGCAGATAATACACATATGTAATATAAACTTCTAAAACAGTTTTGCGGTTACAGCGTTCCAGGTTCAGCGTGGCGCCAGATAACCCTCCCGAACCCCGCGTGGAGACAGCAGCAATTGCCACAGCTGCGAGTGGCGGGTGCGGAAGCTCGCCATCGAGGCGGCCAGGTAGAAGCGCCACATGCGCCGGAAACGCTCGTCATAGCGCGCGTCCAGCCGCCCCCAGGCAGCCTCGACGTTGTCGCGCCAGGCCTGCAGCGTGCGGTCGTAGTCGGTGCCGAAGTTATGCCAGTCCTCCAGTACGAACAGCCCTTCCATCGCATGGGTGATCTGCGCGGCCGAGGGCAGCATGGAGTTGGGGAAGATGTACTTGGCGATCCACGGATCGGTACGATCGCGGCTGACGTTGGTGCCGATGCTGTGCAGCAGGAACAGGCCCTCTTCGCCCAGACAGCGCCGGGCGACCTCGAAGTAGCTGCGGTAGTTCTTGACCCCGACGTGTTCGAACATACCTACCGAGAACACCGCATCGAAATGCTCGTCCAGCTCGCGGTAGTCCTGCAGGCGTATCTCGATCGGCAGGCCAGCACACAGCTCCCTGGCAAACCCGGCCTGCTCCTGCGAGATGGTCACGCCCACCCCCTGCACGCCATAGCGCTCGGCGGCGAACTTGAGTGCCTCGCCCCAGCCACAACCGATATCCAGCACACGCATGCCCGGTTGCAGGCCGAGTTTGCGGCAGATCAACTCGAGCTTGGCTTCCTGCGCGTCGTCCAGACTACTGGCATCGCGCCAGTAGCCGCAGCTGTAGACCAGCCGCTTGCCGAGCATGGCCCGGTACAGATCGTTGCCGAGGTCGTAATGGCGCTTGCCTACCTCGTAGCTGCCCTGCCCGCTCTGCAGGTTGAACAGCTTGGCCTTGAGCGCATCCCAGACCTCGCCACCGCCATGCACGCGCTCATCAAGCCGCGCGTCGAGCAGGTGGGTGAGCAGGCCATCCAGCGAATGTGCCTGCCACCATCCTTCCATATAGCTCTCGCCCAGCCCGAGCGAGCCGTCGGCCAGCACCCGCGCATAAAAGCGCGGGTCGAGGATGTCCAGGTCCTGCGGCCTATCACCACCCGGGGTGATATCAGCCTCGTGCAGCAGTGCTTCCACACGTCGTTGCAGCCCTGCATCCATCACTGACCTCCTGTGTATCAGGGGTGCGCGAACAACCCCTGGTAAGCCGCCGCCACATGCGGCAACAACACCGCCGCCGGCACATCCACCGTCTGCGTGCCATCCGAATACGGCCCCACCTGGTAGGGCGGGAACACGAAACGCAGCGCCGAAATCTTGCCCGCCGCATCCAGCACCGGCTGGAACTGGCCGAAGTTGGTGGCGTCGGCGGTGGTGCCTTCGTCGATCATCTTGGACAGGTTGCGGACCTGGGCCTGCTGCTCTTCCGGCGACATGTCCTCGCCCTGGGCACGCACCGTAGCCTGCTCCAGCAGCTTGTCCTCGGTGAAATCACTGATCGCCTGCCAGCCCTTGGCCGAGGTAATAAGGTCTTCAGCCTTGAGCAACTGCTGCTGCTCGGGCAGCCATACAAAACGCGCTACCAGCGGCTGGCCATGGGCGCCACCGGTATAGCTGCTGCCATCGGCGGAAACGGCAACCACCGCTGGCGACTCCACCAGCATGTCGAAGGCCAGTGACAGTTCATACGGAGCGGTCGGCTTGTCGTTGCCGAGTTCGGCCACCGACTTCAACAGGTCGGCCTTGGCGTGGCCGGCATAGTCACTCAGCGCATTGGCCAGGCCCGGGTATTTGGCGGCTGCCGGCGGGTAGCTGATGCCAATGACGTAGCTTGGGGTGTTTTCAATCACATCGTGCAGATCGGCTGCCGCAGGCGCGACCGCAACCGGTGCCTGCACCGGTTCCGCGGCCGGTGCGTCGGGCGCACCTTGCTCATCCTGCTTGCAACCAGCCAATGCCAACAGCAATACCGCTGCAGCAGACGATCCCCGTACCAACCTGTTCATGCCCTGTCATCCCTTGGATTTTGTGCGGCCGCCCGGTCGGGCTTGGCCATGCAAGGGGAATTATCCCAGCAGGTCCGCATATTCGCCATGGCGCTGCATGAAAGTCGCGGCATAGGCGCAGGCCGGTACCACCTTCCAGCGAGCTGCACGCGCATGCTCCAGCGCGAAGCGGGTCAATGCTGCGGCTATGCCGCGGCCGCCAATGGATTCGGGCACCCCGGTATGGGTAATGACCATGACGCCATCGTCCAGCTCGTAGTCCAGCACGGCGCGCTGGCCATCGACCTGGGTCTGGAACCGGCTTGCGGCTGCATCATGTTCGATGTCTGGGACTGACGGCGTGTTCAAGCTCATGGCTACTCCTGCGGAACGCGGTGGATTCGATGAAAGCGGCGTGATGACGCGGCCGATCAGACAGAAGCGCCGCTTTACGTCACTTTCCGACATTGACGCCGGCAGCGCCACCGCAATCAAAGCAAGGGCTGCGTCTCAAAAGCTGGCACGGGTTTTGCTCCGTACACCTGCAGACAACAGACAGCAGCCGAGGTGTCCCATGTTCGACAACGACCGCACGATGCAGATCCCGTCCAACGACCATGACTCTACCCTGCTGGAAGGCCTGTTCCAGCTGGCTGTTGCCGGCGACACCAACGGCTGGGAATTCAAGAAGATCGACAGCGAAGTCTATTCCCGCCTGCTCGACAGCTACGCCGCCTGAGCCAGTTCCAAACGTTGACGCGCGGCGCGCCCAAGGCGCAGTTGCCGTAAACGAAGCGAGGCCGCGACGACACAATGCGCGCGGCCCCAGGCCTGATGGGCAAACACTGCCCCGGCCCCCCTCTCCGCAGGTCAGAAGCGGAAGGTAGGATTCATCAGACTCTGCAGGAAGTGCTGCAGCAGCTCCGGCTCCATGATCAGCATGAACATCACACCGAAAGCGGCACCGGCCAGGTGGGCGCTGTGATTGACGTTGTCCTTGCCCTTCTTGTCCATCCAGATGCTGTAGCCGACATAGAACACGGCGTACAGAATGGCCGGAGCCGGGATGAACATGATCAGGATCAGCTTCCACGGTGCAATCAGGATGTAGGCAAACAGCACCGCCGACACCGCACCTGATGCGCCCAGGCTCAGATAGTTCGGGTTCTTCTGGTTCTTCAGGTAAGTCGGCAGGATCGATACCACCAGCGCTGCCAGATAGAACAGCGGGTAGACCCACCATTGCCCGGTGATACCGAGCATGATGACCTCGATCGAGCGGCCGAAGAAGTACAGGGTCACCATGTTGAACAACAGGTGGCCAAAGTCGGCGTGGATGAACCCATAGGTCACCAGCCGGTCGTACTGCTTGTGCTTGTCGATGGCCGGGGGCCACAGGATCAGCCGGTCAGCCAGCTTACGGTTGTTGAACGCCATCCACGACACCAGGGCGGTGATGGCGATCAGGATCAGGGTTATCGGTCCTTGCATGTTCAAACCGCCCGGTAGTTGTCGACCATCTTGTAACGGCGTGCGTAGATGCCGAATGCCAGTGCCGCAATGAAGGCAAAGCCAGCAAAGAAGAACATCAGGAACGCCGTCTCGCTCAAGCCGGTGCTGGCAATACGATCAGTCACCGCATGGTTGCGCACCGCCGCATTGGACAGCAGCACCCACAGGTTACCGATGGTGGTGGTCAGGTTCCAGAAGCTCATCACCACGCCCTTCATCGACGCCGGCGCCTGGCTGTAGGCAAACTCCAGACCGGTCGCCGAGACCAGCACTTCACCGAAGGTCAGCAGCGCGTACGGCAGCACCTGCCAGAAGATCGACATCGCATCGCCGCCGTCCATGACCACCTGGATGCCACCCACCACGATCCAGGCCAAGCCGCTGAAGGCGATACCAGCGGTCATCCGCCGCAGCGCGGTCGGCTCGAAGCCGAAGCGGCGCAGGGCCGGGTACAGCACCAGGTTGTTGAACGGGATCAGGATCATCACCAGCAGCGGGTTGAGCGCCTGCATCTGCGAGGCGGTGAACCAACTGGGCATGCTCATCTGCTGGCCCTGCAGCACCCAGGTCGAGGCTTTCTGATCGAACAGCGAGAAGAACGGCGTAGTCAGCGCGAAGATCACCAGCACCTTCATCACAGAGCGCACGCCTTCGACAGCAGCCTCCGGGTGCACACCACGGGCGCGGTCCAGCTGCAGCATGGTGCCGCCGCCTATACCGGCCAGCACCGAGACCAGCGCAAGACACAGGCAGATCACGATGCCCAGGCTGGGTACCAGCGCGAACGAAGCCAGCGCCAGCACCACACCCAGCACCGCCACCACCAAGCCCATGCGGCCTTGGCCCGGTGCCTGCGCCAGCAGCGCGGTACGGATCACGTTGGCAAAGGAATGCGGGTCCTTCGGCGGCAGCGGCACCAGCACATAGCGCTTGCGGCCCAGCCAGAACACGAAGGTGGCCACGAACATCAGGATGCCGGGGATACCGAACGCCCACTGCGGGCCAAGGTTCTTCAGCGCCAGTGGGATCAGCAGCGAGGCGAACAGCGAGCCGAAATTGATGATCCAGTAGAACGCGTCAAACACGATCTTGGCCAGATGCTTGTTGCCCTGGTCGAACTGGTCGCCCATGAAAGACGCCACCAGCGGCTTGATGCCACCGGCGCCCAGTGCGATCAGCCCCAGGCCCAGGAAGAAGCCCTGGCGGTTGCCCTCGAACAACGCCAAGCACAGATGGCCGACGCAGTAGATCAGGCTGAACCAAAGAATGGTGTGGTACTTGCCGAAGAAGCGATCAGCCAGCCAGCCACCGAGCAGCGGGAAGAAGTACACGCCGATCATGAAGCTGTGCATGATGTCCTTGGCTTCGCCGGCACGGCCCTCGGCGGTGATCTCCTGCAACAGCAGCGAGGTGATCAGGAACTGCACCAGGATGTTGCGCATCCCGTAGAAGCTGAAACGTTCGCACGCCTCATTGCCGATGATGTAGCCGATCTGGCGCGGCATCTTTGCCTTGGGGTTCGGGGCTGCTGCCACGTCGTTGGTCGTCATCTGCGGGCGATCCGTGAATACAAAGGTTGCAAGCGTAACGCATCACGCTGCCCGTCAGACCGGTTCGGACCCGCAAAACACCTACCGCCCACACCGGCAAAACCTTAGTACGAGAGCCTGCACGCCCCTTCTACGCCGCAAGCATTAAGATGACAGTCCCTCATTTCGAGGCGTTGCAATGCTGCGCTGGGGTTGTTTTGGACTGCTGGTCCTGTCATTTGGCGTCATGGCCGAGCCGGTGCTGCCGGTCATCAAGATCGCCAACCTGCGCCTGCCCGACAGCGGCGAAATCTGGACCGGCCAGCGCGACCGGATCGCCGCACTGATGGAAGACCTGCGGCCGGACGTGATCGTGGTGCAGGACGTGCGCCAGTTGGCCAACAGCCCCAACCCCGCCTGCTGGCTGGGCAGCCGCCTCAAATACAGCTGCGACTTCATCAGTGCCGACCGCCCCAGCCAGCCGATGCGCCGCGGCAATGCGGTGTTGACCCGCCTGCAAGCCCAGCAGGACGGCATCACCCTGCTGCACGGCGATGCCGCCCCCACTGCTGCCGGCATGCAGCGTCTGCAGCTGCAGCAGGCACAGCTGAACATCTATGCCGCCAGTATGTGCCCCAGCGACAACAGCCCGGTCTCGCGCGGCCACCAGGCCGCGGATCTGCGCTCCTGGATGGATGCCACCGCCGAAGGCCTGCCGTCACTGATCATCGGCAACTTTGCCGCGCCCACCGAGGAACTGGTGCGGCAGCTGCCCGGTTATCAGCCGGCACGCAGGAATCCGTCCAATCGCCGTGGTGATGCCCGTCTCGCAGCCGATGCGCAACACGGGCTGGACGTGCTGTACCAGGTCCGCAGCTTCGCCGACATCACCCAGCAGGCGATCCAGCTACCGGCCAGCGAAGCGCAACCCGCCCCCGAGCCGCTAGGCATGATGGCAACGCTGCGTGTCACCCGTATTCCCGCAACTGAGGACGCTGAGCAGCCCTGAGGCGGCAGTTGCCCACGGTCGTTTGTGGGAGCGGCGTCAGCCGCGAAGCTGAGGTTGTTGCAGCTGCGGGCATACATGCACTCCGATGATGTGTGTGCTTCGCGGCTGACGCCGCTCAGACAAGAGGCTGCCAGCCTGCGTTTGCCCTGTGCCCGCGAAGCTGGCGTTGCCGTAGTTGCGGGCATCCTTGCAATCTGATGACGCACCAGCTTCGCGGCTGACGCCGCTCCCACAACACCGGGTTCGGGACGTCAGCAACGACAAAGGCCGGGCAATGCCCGGCCTTTGCTGGAGCGGCAGCCCCCAACCGGGGCAACCGCTTCATGTCACCGCTATCAGGCAATCGCTTCCTGGTAACGACGCTCGACTTCGTTCCAGTCGACCACATTGAAGAACGCGCCGATGTATTCCGGACGACGGTTCTGGTACTTCAGGTAATAGGCGTGTTCCCACACGTCCAGCGCCAGGATCGGGGTGTTGCCGTCCATCAGTGGGCTGTCCTGGTTGGCCGAGGACTCGACGACAACCTTCTTGTCCGGGGTCACGCTCAGCCACGCCCAGCCGCTGCCGAAACGGGTCAGCGCAGCCTTGGTGAAGGCTTCCTTGAACTTCTCGAAACCGCCCAGCTGCGACTCGATGGCCTTGCCGACGTCACCGACCGGCTGGCCGCCGCCGTTGGGCGACATCACGGTCCAGAACAGCGAGTGGTTGGCGTGACCGCCACCGTTGTTGCGCACCGCGCCCTGCAGGTTCTCCGGCAGCGACTTGGTCTTCTTCACCAGCTCATCAACCGGCAGGTCGGCGTATTCGGTTCCTTCCAGCGCAGCATTGACGTTGTTGATGTAGGTCTGGTGGTGCTTGCTGTGGTGGATCTCCATCGTGGCCGCATCGATATGCGGTTCCAGGGCGTCGTAGGCGTAAGGCAGCTTGGGCAGGGTGTAAGCCATGAGGGATCTCCTTTGGATAGCCGGTTTCTGTGTCTGGTCGAAAAACCAGACGGTGCGCTATCAATGGTAGGGACGATGCGACAACTTACCAAGGGTGTCGTAAAGGAAACTTTGTCCCGCACGCGGGCGCTGGACAATGCAGGCGCGATCTGCGCGACCGTTGTTACTGCTGCGTGAAGCCTGCGTACTGAACCATCTGTTCAACAAAGACGCTGTCATGGCGTGATAATCGTCGCCTGTTCCGGATTCTTCCTACTGCCCATGCGTAAGCCTCTGCTCCTTGTCGTCGCCATCGTCCTGCTCGTCGGCGGGTTATGGGGCATGCGTGTGCTGCAGCAACCTGCGCCTCCGCAGTTCGCGCCATCGCTTTCGCAGGACTTGCCCGCATCAGCCGGGACCAGCCAAGCCGCACGCGTGGAGGAACCCAACAGGGACCCGCTTCCGGCCTTCCTGCCGCCCGAGGCACGCGAGACCATCGCCCTGATCCAGCGCGGCGGACCGTATCCCCATCGCCAGGACGGCAGCACCTTCGGCAACCGCGAGCGCCAGCTCCCGCAGCGCCCGCGCGGTTACTACCGCGAATACACCGTGGATACACCCGGGCTGAGCCATCGTGGCGCCAAGCGCATCGTCACCGGCGGCGATCCGCCGGATGCCTGGTATTACACCGACGACCATTACGAGAGCTTCCGCAGCTTTGAAGTCCCCGCCAGGAGTACGCCATGAGTGACAGCGGTTTCGATATGGGTCTGGAAGATGTCAGCCAAGCCGGCGTCTACGGTGTTGGCGACGGCGACCTCGGCGGCTTGGCGGCGGTAGCCCGCGATGCCGGCTTGCGGGTGTGCCGCATCGACCTGGAAGGCTGCGCCGACAAGCGCACCTTGCTGATGCGCCTTGGCACCCAGCTCGACTTCCCGGCCGGCTGGAGCCGCAACTGGGATGCGCTGTCCGATGGATTGCGTGACCTGTCCTGGCTGCCGGCCAACGGCTATGCGTTGTTGTTCAGCGATGCAAACGACCTGCGCCAAGGCAGCCCGGCCGACTTCGATACCTTGCTGGACGTGCTGTCCGAAGCCTCGGCCAGCTGGGCCGAGAACAACCTGGCGTTCTGGGCCTTTATGGAACTGCCCGGTGGCGGCGAAGAGGCAGGCGGCGAGGACGAAGAAGAGTGATCTTCAGCGGGTGGTCTGCAGCCATTGCGCCAGACTGCCCAACTGCTGCGCCTGGACCTTGTCCACCACCGGCGCCAGAACAGCGAGGTCGTCAGGGCTGTAACCGCCAGCGCGGTAGCGCCAGGTAAGCCGGGTGGATGCGCCTTCGGCCTGCAACGTCCAGTCGGCGACGCCATGCAGGCCCATGCCCTGCATCGGCCCAAGTCCGCCGGTCATGCGCAGGGTTTTCTCCGGATCGACAAACACCACCTGCAGGTGCTGCGCCTGTTGTGCGCCAGCGATTTCGCAGAAGCAACCACCGGCGCGAGCATCGATGGACAGCTTTGCAGCCTTGCCCCACCAGCTATGGTCTTTCGGCCACCAGTGATCGATGTCGGCTGTCATTGCCTGCCATACACGCGTAGGCGTGGCTGCGATCAGGACGCTGTTCTCGACGGTGAAGCCACCGGCTGTGGCGTCTTTGACTTCAGCGTACGCCGGTAAGGCGAAGGCTGTTGCGAGCAGCAGTAACGTATTGAGTCTGCGATGCATGGCTACTGCTCTTGTTGAATGGCACGAGCATGCGCGGAGCGTGGTTGGCCCGCAAGCGCTGGCTCGTGCCTAAGAGCACCCCTCCCCAGCCCTTCCCTGCACCTGCGGCGTAAGGGAGGGAACGTAGTGCCGAGCCATGCTCGGCAGGGGCGTTCCCAGCAACCCATCAGCGCTGCAGCTGTAGGCCGAAAAACCCAAAGATCAACAGCTCAAAGCACCCCTCCCCAGCCCTCCCCTGCGCAAGGAAGGGAGCAGAGCATCAGTCCAAGCCAGCCGAAACCGGCCCCTTCAACTCGATGGTGTTGCCATCAGGGTCCTTGAAGTACAACGACAAGCCATCCCCTTCAGCGCCGAAGTTCACTTCTGCTGCCGCCAACGGCGTTGCACCGTGCAGGGACAGATACGCAACCAGGCCCGCCTCATCGAAAGGCTCGACGCGCAGGCACAGATGATCGACATTGCGCGCTTCCAGCCCCGGTCCGGCACCGCCGCGCGCACCCAACGTGCCGTCCAGACTGATCAAGTCGATCATCGACGCACCGGCACGCAGGTGCACCAGGCCAAGATGGTCGCGTCGTCGCACCACCTCGCAGCCCAGCACCGTCGAATAGAAAGCAATGCTGCGTTCCAGGTCACGGACCCGGAACACCACATGGTCGATACGCTCAATCTCAAACGGTCTTTTCATCATCGCCTCGCAGCATCCACGGACACCATCCTGCCGTCCCCGGTGAGGACGACAGGTGAAGCAAGGCGTAGGCCGTCAGAGCCGGCTCAGGCGTCCAGCTCCTGCCAACGAGCGTAGGCGGCATCCAGCTCGGCCTGCACCTTGGTCAGCAGCGCTGTGTGCGCAGTGACTTCGGCGCTGGAACGGGTATAGAACGAGGGATCGTTCATCGCCGCGGTCAGGCCTTCCACGTCCAGCTCCAGCTGTTCGATCTTGGCCGGCAGCTGCTCCAGCTCGCGCGCATCCTTGAAGCTCAGCTTGCGCTTGGGCGCAGCATCGGCAACCGGAGCGGCAGGCGCAGCAGCAGGTGCCGCCGTCGCCGAGGCCTTGGCGACCGCCATCGCGGTCTGCGTAGGTGCTGGGCGCTGGCGCAGCGAGTCGCTGTAGCCGCCGATGTAATCGCCCACCTTGCCCTCGCCTTCCAGCACCAGCGTGGAGGTCACCACGTTGTCGAGGAAGTCACGGTCATGGCTGACCAACAACAAGGTACCGGTGTAGTCGCCGAGCAGCTCTTCCAGCAGCTCCAGGGTTTCCACGTCCAGGTCGTTGGTCGGTTCATCCATTACCAGCAGGTTGGACGGCTGTGCGAACAGCTTGGCCAACAGCAGGCGGTTGCGCTCACCGCCGGATAGGCGGGTGATCGGCGCGCGCGCGCGCTCAGGGGTGAACAGGAAGTCCTGCAGGTAGGCATGCACGTGCTTGCGCTTGCCATTGATGTCGATGAAGTCCGCGCCTTCGGCCACGTTCTCGATCGCACTCCAATCTTCGCGCAGGGTGGCGCGGTACTGGTCGAAGTAAGCAATCTGCAGGTTGGTGCCCTGACGCACTTCGCCGCTGTCCGGCTGCAGCTCGCCCAGCAACAGTTTCAGCAAGGTGGTCTTGCCGCTGCCGTTGGGGCCGATCAGGCCGATGCGGTCGCCACGCAGGATGACGGTTTCGAAATCCTTGATCATCACCCGCTCGCCAAAGGCGAAGTTGATGTTCTTGATGTCGATGACCTTCTTGCCGGAGTTCTCCGCACCGGAGGCTTCCAGCTTGACGTTGCCGCTCAACTCACGGCGCTGCACGCGCTCGTTGCGCATCGCCTTGAGCCGGCGCACGCGGCCCTCGTCGCGGGTACGACGGGCCTTGATGCCCTGGCGGATCCACACTTCTTCCTGCGCCAACAGCTTGTCGAAGCGGGCATTCTCGGCCGCCTGCGCATTGAGGCGTTCTTCCCGGCGGCGCTCGTAGTTTTCCCAGTCGCCCGGCCAGCTGGTTACCTGGCCGCGATCGATTTCGACGATGCGGGTGGCCAGCGCACGCAGGAAGCGGCGGTCATGGGTGACGAACACCACGCAGCCATTCCAGCCCTTGAGGAAGGTTTCCAGCCAATCGATGGCTTCGATGTCCAGATGGTTGGTCGGCTCGTCGAGCAGCAACACGTCGGGGCCGGCGACCAGCGCACGCGCCAGCAGCACGCGGCGCTTCATGCCACCGGACAGTCGACCGAATTCGGCATCGCCATCCAGGTCGAGCTTGGTCAGGGTTTCCTCGACGCGCTGGTCCAGACCCCAACCATCGGCGGCATCGATCTTGGCCTGCACATTGCCCATTGCCTCGCCATCGAAGACGTCGGCGTGGCTCAGGCGGTGGAACTCGGCCAGCCAATGGCCGAGCTCGCCGAGGCCATCGGCGACCACATCGAACACGCTGCCGGCAGCGCCATGCGGCACTTCCTGCTCGAGCCGGGTGACGCGCACGCCCTGCTGCACGCGCACCTCGCCGTCATCGGGCTTGAGCTCGCCAGCCATCAGCTTCATGAGAGTGGATTTGCCGGCGCCGTTGCGGCCGATCAGGGCGATACGCTCGCCAGTCTCGATCGACAATTCGGCTTTTTCCAGCAACAACGGGCCGCCGACGCTGTAGTCGACGTTCTGCAAGGTAATCAAAGGCATGGGCGTATTGTACGGGCTCTGGCGGTCGACCGCGCTCAATCGTCGCTAAACACGTCCGCCGGTAGGCCGAGCAGCTGGCGCAGGCTGGCCGGAATCCGTTTGCCAGGGTGCCGCACCGCCCATAGCTGACGCTGCAATGGCGGCAACGGCGTCGCCAACACCTGCAGCTTGCCCAACGTCACCAAGTCGGCCACCGCATGCCGCGACAGGCAGGCCAGGCCGAGCCCGGCGACCGCGCCCTGCTTGATCGCCTCGGTACCACCAAGCTGCAACACCTCGGCAAACCCATGCAGATGTGGCAACAGGGCCTGCTCGGCTGCCTCACGGGTGCCTGAACCCGGTTCGCGCAGCAGCCAGCGCGCCTGCCGCAGTGTCGCCAGATCGGCGCCTTTGTCGAATTGCGCCGCCAGCGGATGGCGCTCACCGAACACCACCACCAGCTCGTCCTGCTGCCAGTGCACGACTTCCAGCCCCGGCTCGTGGCTGGGCCCCTCAATCAAGCCGACATCCACCTCCAGCCGCTGCACGGCGGTGGTGACCTCACGGGTATTGCCGATCACCAGCTCAACATGGGCATGCGGATTCGACGCCTGCAGGTCGGCAATGCGCGCCGGCATCAGGTAGTTGCCGATAGTGGTGCTGGCCCCTACCTGCCAACGCACGGCCGCGCCGGTTTGGCTGTCGGCACGGAACCGGCGCTCGATATCGGTCATCCCCGCCAGCAAGGCGCGCGCCTGTGGCAGCAGTGCCCGACCGTGGCCATTGAGCACCAGTCGGCGGCCGATCCGGTCGAACAAAGCCAACCCGAGCAGGCTCTCCAGTTCGACCAGGGCCGCACTTACCGCCGATTGCGACAAGCCCAGCAGCTCACCGGCCGCAGTCGTGGTGCCGGCCTCGGCGATACCGGAAAAGATCTGCAACTGGCGCAGGGAGAGATGCATAACTTATCTCTAAAACCGGTTGATTCAACCAATATTATCCGTTTTACAGGTAATAACCTTGGGTGCAGCATGGGCTATCTTCTAATAACCCAACGTTATGAACACCTCGACCCAAGGGCTTACCTCCATGCACCTTTCCCGCCTCCCCGGCCTGCTGCTGACGGCCACCGTCGCCGGCCTGTCGATCTGGCTGGGCACCTTGCCGTGGATGCAGAACCACGGCATCAGCGCGCTGACCCTGGCCATCGTCATCGGCATCGTGCTGGGCAACACGGTCTATCGCAGCCTGCCGACCCGAGCCGACGCAGGCGTTGGTTTCTCCAAGGCCACCCTGCTGCGCGCCGGCATCATTCTTTATGGCCTACGGCTGACCCTGCAGGATATCGGCCAGGTTGGCGTTGCTGGCGTGGCGATCGATGCACTGGTGCTGTGCTCGACCTTCGGCCTGGCCTGGTGGCTGGGCACCAGGCTGCTGGGCATGGACCGCAACTCGGCCCTGCTGATCGGCGCCGGTAGTTCGATCTGTGGCGCCGCCGCGGTGATGGCTGCCGAACCGGTGATCAAGGGCCGCGCCGAACAGGTTGCGGTCGCCGTGGCCACGGTCGTGGTATTCGGCACCGTGGCGATGTTCCTGTACCCGCTGCTGTATCAGTGGGGCGTGTCGGCGGGCTGGATGCCGTTGGATGAGACCGCGTTCGGCGTGTTCACCGGTTCTACCGTGCATGAAGTTGCGCAGGTGGTAGCTGCTGGCCGTGCGGTCAGTGAGCCCGCTGCCGATGCTGCCGTCATCACCAAGATGGTGCGGGTGATGATGCTGGCACCGTTTCTGGTTGGTCTATCAGCATTGCTGGCCCGTGGGCAGAGCAGCGGCAATGGCGAACGCTCGAAGATCACCATTCCTTGGTTCGCGTTTGGCTTCATCGCCATGGTCGGTTTCAATTCGCTGCAGCTGCTGCCGGTTGAGCTGGTGAAGGTGTTGGTGGATCTGGACACCGTGTTGCTGGCGATGGCGATGGCTGCGCTGGGTTTGACCACGCATGCTTCGGCACTGCGCCAGGCTGGTGCCAAGCCGATGCTGTTGGCTTTGTTGTTGTTTGGTTGGTTGTTGGTTGGCGGGATGCTGATCAATCTGGGCGTACGGGCTGTGCTGGGCTGAGGCGCTATCGGGAAGGCCTCTGCCGAGCATGGCTCGGCACCACGCTTTAACCGCGCGCGGCGGCGGGCCGAATGCTTCGATTTGCGGCGCTTTAGCCCCTCTCCCGCGTGCGGGAGAGGGGTTGGGGTGAGGGCAGCTTTTCGCGGGTAAAGCCTCTGCCGAGCATGGCTCGGCACTACGCTTTAGCCGCGCGCGGCGAGGGCCGATTGCTTCGATTTGCGGTGCTTTAGCCCCTCTCCCGCGTGCGGGAGAGGGGTTGGGGTGAGGGCAGCTTTTCGCTGGTAAAGCCTCTGCCGAGCATGGCTCGGCACTACATTGCAAAAAAAGGCCTTCCCGGTCAGGGGAAGGCCTTTGTTCTTGCGGCTGCAGCTAGGTCGCCCTGGATCAGGCTTCCGGGCGCATGTACGGGAACAGCAGTACGTCGCGGATCGAGGCGCGGCCGGTCAGCATCATCACCAGACGGTCGATACCAATGCCCAGACCGCCGGTCGGTGCCATGCCGTATTCCAGCGCACGGATGTAGTCGGCGTCGTAATGCATGGCCTCGTCATCGCCACCGTCCTTGGCTTCCACCTGGGCCTGGAAACGTGCGGCCTGGTCTTCCGGGTCGTTCAACTCGGAGAAGCCATTGGCCAGCTCCTTGCCGTTGACGAACAGTTCGAAGCGGTCGGTGTAACCAGCATCGTTGTCGCTGGCGCGGGCCAGCGGCGACACTTCGACCGGGTGATCGGTGATGAAGGTCGGCTGGATCAAGGTGTGCTCGACCGTGGCTTCGAAGATTTCCAGCAGCAGCTTGCCCCAGCCGTAGCTCGGCTTGACGCGGATCTTCAGGCGTTCGCAATGACGCAGCAGCGCGTCACGATCGGTGCAGTCGGCAGCAGTGATTTCCGGGTTGTGGTGACGCACGGCTTCGTCCATGCGCCAGCGACGGAACGCCGGGGCCAGGTCGATCTGCACGCCATCCCATTCCACCACGGTGGTGCCGAGCACGCTCTGCGCGACATCGCGGATCACACCCTCGGTCAGGTCCATCACTTCGTTGTACGTGGCATAGGCCTCGTACAGCTCCATCATGGTGAATTCCGGGTTGTGACGGGTGCTGACGCCTTCGTTGCGGAAGTTGCGGTTGATCTCGTAGACGCGCTCAAGGCCGCCAACCACCAGACGCTTCAGGTACAACTCCGGTGCCACGCGCAGGTACAGCTGCATATCCAGCGCGTTGTGGTGGGTGGTGAACGGCTTGGCCGTGGCGCCGCCGGGGATGTAATGCATCATCGGCGTTTCGACTTCGAGGAAGTCGCGGTTGTCCAGCCATGCGCGCATGGCGCGGATGATCTTGGAGCGCTTGATGAAGACGTCGCGCGATTCCGGGGTGACGATCAGGTCGACGTAACGCTGGCGGTAGCGCTGCTCGACGTCGGCCAGGCCATGCCACTTGTCCGGCAGCGGGCGCAGTGACTTGGTCAGCAGGCGGATGCTGGTCGCCTTGATCGACAGTTCGCCGGTCTTGGTGCGGGTCAGGCCGCCTTCAACAGCGATGATGTCGCCCACGTCCCAGCCCTTGAACGCAGCATAGATGTCGCCCAGCGCGGTGGCCTGCAGGAACAGTTGGATGCGGCCGCTCTCGTCCTGGATCTGCGCGAAGCTGGCCTTGCCCATGATGCGCTTGGCCATCAAACGGCCAGCCATCTTCACCGTGCGGCCGGTGGCTTCCAGCGCTTCACTGGTCCAGGTCTCGGCATCGTCGTATTCAGCCTGCAGCTTGCCGGCGAAGTCTTCGCGACGGAAGTCGTTCGGGTAGGCGATGCCCTGCCCGCGCAGCGCCGTGAGTTTCGCGCGGCGCTCGGCGATGAGGCTGTTCTCGTCGACGGGGAGCTGCTGCGTTTCAGGGGTCTGTTCGGTCATGGCTTTATTTTCTATTTTGGGGGGATAACCAGGCGCGGCCACCGTCTGGTGAAACCGCACCGTACAACAAGGGAATGGCCCGTGCAGGGCCATTCCAGATCAAGCGTCGATGCGCTTGGCGCCGGCCTGCAGGCCGGACTTGAGGCTGGCCTCGATGAACTCGTCGAGGTCACCGTCCAGCACCTTCTGCGTGTCGGTACGTTCAACGCCGGTGCGCAGGTCCTTGATACGACTCTGGTCGAGCACGTAGTTGCGGATCTGGCTGCCCCAGCCGATGTCGGACTTGGTCGCTTCCAGCGCGTCACGCTCGGTATTGCGCTTCTGCACTTCCAGCTCATACAGCTTGGCGGCCAACATCTTCATCGCGGTGTCGCGGTTCTGGTGCTGGCTGCGGCCAATCTGGCAGGCCACCACGGTATTGGTCGGGATGTGGGTGATACGCACCGCCGACTCGGTCTTGTTGACGTGCTGACCACCGGCACCGGAGGAACGGTACACGTCGGTGCGCAGGTCGGCCGGGTTGATGTCGATTTCAATGTTGTCATCGACTTCCGGCGACACGAATACCGAGGTGAAGCTGGTGTGGCGGCGGTTGTCCGAGTCGAACGGCGACTTGCGCACCAAGCGGTGCACGCCGATCTCGGTCTTCAGCCAGCCGTAGGCGAACTCGCCCTCGACGCGGAAGGTGGCCGATTTGATGCCAGCGACGTCGCCGCCGGACACTTCCATCAGCTCGGTCTTCCAGCCGCGCGATTCACACCAGCGCAGGTACATGCGCAGCATGATTTCCGCCCAGTCCTGGGCTTCGGTACCACCGGCACCGGCCTGGATGTCGACGAACGCATTGCAGCTGTCCATCTCGCCGGAGAACATGCGCTGGAACTCGAGCTTCTCGATGTGCGCCTGGAACTTGTCCAGGTCAGCCACGACGGCCAGCGCGGTGTCTTCGTCCTGCTCGCTTTCGGCAAGCTCAAGCAGTTCGGTGGCTTCGGACAGGCCGTCCAGTACGTTGGCAATACCGGTGACGGTCTTGTCCAGCATCGAGCGCTCACGGCCCAAGGTCTGGGCGTACTCCGGGTTGTTCCAGATGTCCGGGTTTTCGAGTTCGCGGGTTACTTCTTCGAGACGTTCTTTCTTGACGTCGTAGTCAAAGATACCCCCTGAGCGATAGCACGCGATCAGTCAGATCGGTGATTCGCTGGCGGATGGGATTGAGTTCGATCATGGTCGGTCTAGTAAGGCAGACAAGCTGACAATTCTAGCATCCAGCCGACTCCTGAATTGGGCCTTTGGGCCGTGAAGACCTTCTCGCTGAATAGACACAACTTAACGTTAGAATCGCCCCCTGACCCGCAAAGACGGGAAAAGGAGACATTTCTGACCATGAAGGACCTAAGCTTGAACACCAGACACGCTCGCCTGTTTGCAGCCATTACCTTGACCTTGGCACTTGCTGCCTGCCAGAAGCTGGGCGGCCTTGCCCCCACCGGCGGTGACAAGGCTTCGAACCTGACCGTCGGCGAGACGGTCTCTGGTGAAATCACCTCGTCCAGCACCCTGAACTACAACGACGGCAGCCGTCACCAGGGCTACAAGGTCACCATGAAGAGCGGCGAAGCCGTCTCGCTGGAGCTTGGTGGCTCGCTCAGCGGTCAGCTGGCGGTGTTCGACGGCCAGAACATGATTGCCAATGCGTCCTCCTCGGGCATGAGCGAAGGCGACTCCTCCAGCTCGGTCAACCTGGCCTTCCGCGCGCCCAAGGACGGCACCTACCTGGTTGCAGTCAACAGCGCCAGCGCTGACGCGTTTGGCCCGTTCAAGCTCAAGTCCGCCAAGGTCGTTCCCTACGACGGCAAGCCGCTGGGCGCCGAAAGCGAGATCACCGACTGGCTGATGGGCGACAAGCAGGAGTACAAGCTCAAGGTAGACAAGGCCGGCCTGTACGCCATCACCCTGGAGTCCAGCGCATTCGACTCCTACCTGCGCCTGAACGGCCGCAACGTCGAGCTGGAAGATGACGACAACGGCGGCAATCTCAACGCCCGCATCCGCACCTACCTGGAGCCGGGCGAGTACACCGTCGCCGCCTCCTCGGTGAATGGCAATACCGGCTCGTTCAAGCTCAACGTCAAGCTGACCCCGACCGACAACGGCCTGGTTACCCGTGACGGCACTGCGCTGACCGTAGGTCAGACCGCTCAGTCGATGATGGATTCGCGTGGCCGCCGCACCTTCGTGCTCAATCTGGATGCACCCAAGCACATCCAGTTCGATGCAATCGCCGACGGCTTCGACTCGGTGCTGCACATCACCGGCCCCGGCGTTGACGAAGAGAACGACGATGGCGGCAACGGCACCAACGCCCAGCTGACCCTGAACCTGCGTGCAGGCCGCTACATCGTTGCGGTCACCAGCCTGGGCAGCCAGCAAGGCGTGTTCGAGCTGGAAACCACCGACCTCGGTGGCGGCGATGTCGCAGCCCCAGCCAACAGCAACCGCAAGGATGCTGCCGAAGAGGCTGCCAGCGCCGCTGCCGACGCAGCCGCCGCCGTCATCCAATAAGCCACACCGCCCATCGCGCCAGCTGGCGTGTTGGGCCCACGGCCACACCACCTGCCCCCGCAGGTGGCGTGGCCGTTCTTTACCTACCCCCTGCTTCCCACCTAAAGGAGTTCAAGTGAAGCGACTTGCAGCCGGACTGCTGTCCCTTGCCATTGCCGCCGCCGTTCACGCCCCCGCGTATGCCGCCGGCCCGGCCCGCCCGCTCGCCATCAATGGCGATGTCTCCGGCGAAATCACCTCTTCCAGCCCGGTCAACTACAGCGACGGCACCCGCAGCCAGCTGTTCTCGTTGCAGATGGGCGCCGGCCAGGCGGTAACGCTGAAGCTGGAAGGCGCACTCAATGGTGCGCTGGCCGTGTTCAACCGTGATGTACTTGTGTCCCGCACCGAAGCAGGTCGCGAAGGCAGTGCCAGCCTGAGCATGCGCGCCGACAAGGCCGGCCAGTACCTGGTCGCCGTCAGCGGCGCCGATGCACGCGCCTTCGGCCCGTTCCAGCTCTCGGCCGAACCCATCGTCGCCTATGACGGCAAGCCGCTGACCGCTGGCCGCCGGGTTACCGACTGGCTGCGCAACGGCGACAAGACCTTCGTTCTGCAGGTCGACAAGCCGGGCCTGTACACCATCGACCTGGAATCGACCGAGTTCGACGCCCGCCTGGAACTGAGCGGCAACGGCCTCAACCTGGAAGACGATGACGGCGGCAGCAATCTGAACTCACGCCTGGTCGCACCGTTGCAGCCAGGCCGCTACACGCTGACCGCTGGCGGTCTGGGCGAAGCCTCCGGCGCGTTCTACCTGGGCGTGGAACAGGCTGATTTCCCGGAAGGCCTGGTCTTCAATGATGGCACCAGCCTGCCGCTGGAAGGCACCGTCAGCGGCTTCATCGGTGCTGACGACACTCGCAGCTTTGTATTGAACCTGCCGGAGCGTCGCCGTGTGCAGCTCGATGCCAGCGGCAAGGATCTGGACACCATGCTCACCCTGCAGGGCGGCGACATTTCCCTCAGCGACGATGATGGCGGCGGCGGTGTCAATTCGCGCATCAGCCAGGTGCTGGACGCAGGCGAGTACAACGTGTCGGTGCGCTCGGTGAACAGCCGTGGCGGCGTATTCCAGCTGGCTACCGGCACTGCAGCCGCGCCCGATGGCCCGATCCGCCCCGAGCTCAAGATCGGCCGCGAAGTCCAGGGCCAGCTGCGTGCCGGCAACCGTGACATGTACACCCTGGAGATTCCGCGCAAGGGCAAGTACGTGATCAGCATGACAGCCGGCTCATCGAGCCTGGATGGCATGATCACCGTGATGCGCAATGGTGAAGAGGTCGCCCAGCAGGACGACAGCGACTCCAGTCTGGATCCGAACCTGGAAATCGACCTGGAAGCCGGCCGCTACATCGTGTTCGCCCACAGCTTCGATCCGAACGCCACCGGCAGCTACCGCCTGCTGGCACGTCGCAAGTAAGCGAGCAAGCGTTAGCAAAACCCCGATGCCAGCTCTCTGACATCGGGGTTTTCTTTTTTGTGGGAGCGGCGTGAGCCGCGAAGCTAGCGCTGCCAGATTCTCGTGCTGATGCCTTGTTTGCTTCGCGGCTTACACCGCCCCCATATACGAATAGCAGATTGCTACAGCAACCGGCTCAGCGCACTTCGAACTCACCTACCAGCACGGTGTCGGTGGCGTCCTGCAAGCGCATGGTCACCGCCTGATCCTTCTGCTTTGGCGTACCCCAATGGGTACTCAAGCGCAGCATCAAAGTAGCCGCACCAGTCACCAACTGCTGACGACTGCCAAAGTAATTGGCCTCCACCTTGTAGATACCAGGCTTGGCATCGCGCAACGAGAACTGCTCAGGCCCGTAGCCACCAGTGAAATCCTGCGACATCTGCCCGCCTTGATAGGTCAAGCGGTTGCCGTAGTACGCACGCTCGCCATTGGGATCGGTCACCCACAGATCCATATCGCTGTTGTCGGCATCCCAGGCCAACACAACGCGCAGATCCAGCGGCATCCCCTTGCGCAGGCGTGGATCAACCTGCCTTGCATCCAGCACCGTGCCACCGCGTGCGATCAGATTGGTCAACTCATCCAGCGCGATCAGCGCAACGCCGTCGAAGCGCCTATCCCATTGGCGCTGCACAACTTGGTACAGCGGATCGACTGCCTGCTGCGCTCGCCCCGCCGCCTCCAGCGCCAAGCCCAGATCGCGGAAACTCTGCGGCTCATCATCGGCCATTGCCAGCACCTGCTCGAACACCGGCACCGCCAGACTCGGCTCGCCGGCCTGCATCAGCCGATAACCCAACACCCGCAGCAGATGCCGGTTATCCAGCTCCATCTCGGCCAGATTGGACAGCACCCGCAATGCCAACTCACGCTGCCCGGCAGCGAACAACATATCGGCCACATCCAGGAAGAACGCACTGCTGTTGGCATTGGCTTCGCGCTCATCCAGGTACCACGCATACAACTCACCGGCAGGTGCCTTGCGCAGGCGTTGCGCGAACGGTGAATTCGGCTCCCATGCCGCGAGCTTGATCTGCACAGCGCCGGAGTTGGCCGCAGCCTCATCTGCTGCGCCAGTTGCTGCCACCTCGCCTGTAGCGTCACGTCTATTACCAGTGACTACTACCTGGTCCAACGCAGAAGACTCGGCTGCAACTGCCGCCGCTACAGGTGCTGGTGCTGGCGGAGCTGGCGCCATCGCCATTAACGTTGCAGGTGCGCCGTTCGAACGCTGCCTTGCCAGCTCTGCTGCCTGCGCCACTTTCAACGGCGCATCCTTCGGCCAGCGCTTTTCCCACCACGCTTGGCGCTGCTGCCATTCCTCGGCCACTCCATCAAGATGGGTCCTGCGCGCGGCCTCACGGTCGACAACCTGACGGGCAAAACGGCGGTCGTATTCGGCCCGCAGCGCTGCCGGCGGCCGGATCGCGTAGCGCAGGTAGTCATCTATCGTATCCAGCACCAGCAAGGAGCTGCCCTCGCTGACCATGCCGAACTGCTGTGACAGCAACTGCATCGCCTCGCGGTTGCCGCGCGGGTCGGCCGCCAGCTGCTGCAAGCGTGCCTGCGCCCACAACCCGGCCATCAACGCGCCATCTGTGTTGCCGGGCGCGACGCTCAACGCCTGCCACGGGCCACCATTGATCCGCAACCGCAGCTCGGCCGGTGCAACATCGGCGCGTGCATACAGCCACAACCAGCCCTGCTCCAGACTGCGGCGATCGATCACCACATCGTGTAGACCGGGAGCCGGTGCAAGTTCCACCGTAGTCGGCGTGGCCAGCAAGCGACTTGCCGCCGCGCTCACGTCGTCAGACTCGATCTGCACCAGGCTGCCGCCGTTCGTCTCGCTCCAGCCACGCAGGCGTGCGGTATCGGCACCGGCCGCAGCACTATTGATTGCAAACAGACGTTGATCCGCCGCCAACGCCGGTAGCGTCGATGCGCCCCAGTTGGACAGGCCATCACTGATCAGCAGGTACTCACCGAGTTCTGCCTTTGGCGTCCACGACGCCAAGGCGCTGGCGCCGTCGTTCGGCGTCTGCTCCAACACGCGACGCAACGCGCTCCAGTCACCCTTGCGGATACTGAAACGACGCTCCGCTTCCGGCTTGTCGCGCAGCACCGTCAATACAACACTGCCCTCCCCCATCGCCGCGAAATAACGATCGAGCAGCGCAAACTCGCGCGCCCGGTTACGTGTACCCGCCGAGCCCGATGCATCCCACAGCAGGCCGATCTTTGAAGGCAAACTGCGCGCAACCGGCGCCGCTACCGGCAGCTGTGCAAGCAGATAGTGTTGCCCCTCGTAGTGCGCGGACTGCAGCACAGACTGCGGTTTGGCTGGCAGCTGCCATTGCAGCTGCGCCGGCAACTGCCGACCGCTGCCCTGCCAATCCAGCGCGCCGGCCATCAAGCGGAACGGTGCCTGCCCTAGCTTGTCCGCGCCGCTAGCACGCAGGCGCAGACTGACCTCGCCTGCCGCCGCTGCGAACTGCAGCGGCAAACGCCACTGCCAGCCCTCACTGGACAACGGCATCGCTTCGCGGATGGTCAACTGCACGCGCCGGCTACCGCCAGCAGGCAAGGGGTATACCCGGAGACGGAACTGGTTGCCGGCGGTCTGCTCCAGCAACGCCGGGTCCTGACCCTGCCGGACGATAGCCTCGAACACCTGTCGGCCACGCTCCTTCGGCACCGGAACCGCATCGCGCAGCTGCCCGTCGATATCCAGGGCGAAGCCACTGATCTGTTGATTTCCAGCCAATGGGAACTGCAGCTCACCCTCCATCACCCGCCGATTGGGGTTGTGGAGTACCAACTCGATCCTGGTCTGCGCTACACCGGCCTGCACTTCGCCATCGATGATCGCCCGTTGCAGCTGGATTGGCTGCTCGTCCTTGGAGATGGCAATCAGTACCGGAGGCTGGATCAGCCCCCTGCCCTGCTGCGCGGCAACTGGCGTCACCGCCACGCCCAACACCAGGCAAATCATCCAACAACGCCGCCAGCTAACCATGCTCATCGCAGCACTCCATCCAAAGGTTGGAAGATCAAACGCCCCAACTGCCACAACGGGGTTGGCGGATAAATCATTTCAATTGGCCAGACCTCGACACTGGCACGCTTTTCGCTACCTGTGTCAGGAAGTGGACTCTTCCGAAGTGGGCGCGAAGTGGCTCGGGCGTTCGGGCCATACGCATGCTTTGTTGAACTTTAACTCTAGGTTGGGAGGCGCATGGCGCGGGGTAAGTTCATTTCGGAAGCCGAGCCACATCAGCGCAGCATCGAGCGACGCCTCGCTCTCGAACTCGGCCCGAACGAAGCATTGGCGGTTCAAGTCGCCCACGGGCACGATGCGCAACTCTGTAGGGCAGCCTGGCGCAGTCGCGCCAGCCACTTGGCGGTCGATCTGCGCTTGCATGGCTTCAAGCATCTCGCCGACAGTGAGCAGATACCAGCCCGTCGTATCGATCTGGATGTTGTGCACCGTTGCAAATTGGCATTGCAGGGAGGACCGCAAAGCAGAATCTGTTTGCGCCTGCACTCGGTCCCACATAGCCTCGAGGATGACGATCGAACATCCTTCTGGATCTTCAGTTCCGCAGGACCTGCGGAGTGCATCATTGCCGCCCCACAAGCCAAACTCGTTGCGCACGCCTGTGCCGTATCCCATGTAGAGCTGATTGGTGACACTGTCCTTTGGGTTTCGCCGCATCCAATCGATGTCGTCAGCGGGCAGCTTGCCAAGAAGTCGAACGACAGCTTCATCAACCGTGCTCGGCCAAGGGGCGTTCTTCGGTGCCTCTGCCGCCCGCGGCGCGCCCGGGGCGCATGCACCGAGCACCACCGAAAGCATGGCAATCGACCAAATCAAAGCCTTGCGCATGCGCTTCATCCATGTGTATTTTCTATCGATGCAACGGTGAGAACCAGCCAACCGATGGAAATCTCGTAACTCCGTCGATAGCTGGCACGATCGCCAGATGTGTCCTTGAGGTCCTCAGTATGCGATCAGCCCTGCGGTCGCGATCAACCTCGGACACCCGAAGCCTACGGCAGCTGATAAACCTCAGAAAATCACACCCATCTCCGAGGAAAGCACTCGCCAACCTGATGCGTCGTGCCGCAGCACAGCCTCATGTTGGGACCCACATGCTCCACCACAAAAGAATCCGAACCCAAGGTCGTAATCCCCATCCGCACGTCGGATGGGAGCGCCCAAGCCCATGCTCATCGTTGTCCCCACGCGCGTGCCCTCAGGTGGTGGCTGCCATGCCGAACCGGGCATAAGCTGGACCCCGATTTCCCCGAGATCGCGGATTGATTCCGGTGACAGGTCGATCGCACTGTCACCCTTGGGCGAACTGATGCTCACATATACCGGCATGCGATTGCTCGCCAGATAACCGCCAGAGGCCATTTGATGGCGTAAGACCGCTTTCATTACGCCCTGCAGATCGGGCGGTGGATTCAGTGCTGCCTCGGCCAATCCTTGCCGTTTGTCACGTGCGGCCTGCAGCGCGCTGGGTGCACCACGCTCGACCACCATCCGCCATTCGTTGGCTGAGCGATCGAAATGCGGTCCGTCAATCGCCGAGTCACTCCGGCCAAATTTTGCTTCCAGTGCGATGTTGCCTTCCATCATCGCCTGCGTTGCGTCCAGCAATGGCTGCTTTTCCTGCCCGTGTGCAACCCACGTAGCGAATGAAGCCAATGCTGCCAATGATCCTGCAAGAACCGACTTCTGCATCTTGTTTGCTCGACGGGCACCTGTTGTTCGCATTGTGCCGTGTTTTCCCTTCGGCCCAACTCTGCCCCCTTCCGGGCTCAGGCCGAGGCAGGCTCGTCCTTGTCACTGCTCAACTTCGACTTCAGCGCCGGCAGGTAGCGCCTACTGCAGGCGACCTCTTTGCCATCGGCCATGTGCAGCAGGGCCTCGCCGCCTTCCAGCGGTTCGATCGACACCAGATGGGCCAGGTTGATCAGCCAACTGCGATGGACACGAACGAAACACGCGGCATCCAGCTTCTGTTCCAGCGCAGCCATGGTGATCCGCAGCGGGTAGTCGTGGCCGCGAAGGTGCAGATTGACGTAGTTGCCCGCGGCCTGCGCCCATTCGATATCGGCCGTTGCGATCAGGAAGTCACGGCCCAGCTTGCGCACCAGCAGCCGCTCCGGATGATCGATGGGCTCCAGCGGCGGCCCTTCATCTGGCTCGGCCAGCAACTGTGCCTCGCCTTGCAAACGTCGAAGCAGAAAGCGGTAACCGTCGATGCAGAACAGGATGGCGGCGTAGGTGCGCACGTCCTTGAGGTATTCGTATAGCAGCTCGTCCAGCCAGGAGCCGACCTGATAGCGCTCCCCCACCACGGCATAGGTGAGCATCCTGATCCCGAACATGGCCAGCACGTGCAGCAGCGAGATCGGCACACTGGCCAGCAGGTACCAAGGCAGGCGTCGGCGCCAGTTGTCCAGATGCAGCGGCCAGCGCCTGCTGAACCAGACGATGGCCGGTACCAGCAACAGCAGCCAAACCAATCCACTGGAGAACTCCCAGACCCAGGGTTCCCACCATTCCATGGAAGGCGCACCGGAGCGGTTGGCATCCATCCAGGTGGTGATCGCATTGCCGCTGCAGTTGATCAACACCAGCAGCAGCCAGAACAGCAGCTCCATGCTTTGCCGCCAGGGGATGGAACGATTCAACAGGGTCGGCGATGCGGCTTGGTTCATCCGCGCATTCTAGACGGCGCGACGGTCGCAGCCGTCGCTGGCCATCCCCGGATCGCCACCACTCGTCCCTTGATGCCCGCAGGTCGGCCCTTCCGGCCCTAAGGGATGCGCATCCCAGGCTGTAATGACGGCCTTCTCCATCCGCTGGACACGCAATGCATAGGCGCCACGATCTGGATTGGCTGCGGGTGATCGCCTTTGGCCTGTTGGTGATCTACCACGTCGGCATGTACTACGTGAGCTGGGACTGGCACGTCAAAAGCCCGGCAGCGAGCATCGCACCGGAGCCTTTCATGCTGCTGACTTCGCCATGGCGGATGTCGCTGCTGTTCCTGATCTCCGGCGTCGCCACCGCCTTCATGTTTCAGCGCCGCCCTGCCGGCTTGCTGCGCCGGCGTTCCTGGCAACTGTTGCTGCCGCTGCTGTTCGGAATGGCGGTGATCGTGCCGCCGCAGGCCTATTACCAGGTGGTCGAGCAGCTACCCGGCGGATACAACGAGTCCTATTGGGCGTTCTACGGAAAATACCTCAGCGACTACCGTGGCTTCTGCGACAGCGACGGTTGCCTGCGGGTTCCTACCTGGAACCATCTCTGGTTCCTGCCCTATCTGTGGAGCTACACGGTCCTGGCCTGGCTGTTGTGGCGATTGCTGCCAGCATCCGCATTGTCGCGTTTGCGCCAATGGACCGAAGTAGCCTTGAACGGCTGGGGCGCCCTGCTTGTCCCGGTAGTCATCCTGGCAGCAGCGCGTCTGCTGCTGGTAAGCCGCTTCGAGCAGACCCACGCGCTGACCGATGACTGGTACAACCATGCCCAGTACGCCAGCATCTTCCTGATCGGCTTCCTTGCCGCGTTCAACACCCGCTTCTGGGAATCGCTGCAGCGCCTGCGCTGGCTATCACTGGCTGCCGCTGGAATCAGCTACGCCGTGCTCATCCACGCCTGGTATTTCTCCGGCTACAACGACGCGCAACCGCCACCGCTGGAATTGCGGCTCGCCCTTCGGGTTGTCTGGGCGGTGGACCAATGGTGCGCGATCGCCGCCTTGCTGGGCTTTGCCTACCGTTGGCGCGAGGCCGACAGCCCGGCCCTGCGCTATCTCACCCTCGCGGTATTCCCGCTGTACATCCTGCATCAGACGGTGATTGTGGTGCTGGCATACAACCTCAAGCCGCAGCAGCTGAATCCTGGCGTCGAAGCCGTCATCCTTATCGTGGCCACGTTTGCTACTTGTCTTGGCGCCTATGAACTGATCCGGCGCTGCGCACCGCTGCGGCCGCTGTTTGGCCTGCGCACGCAGCCTGCGGCAAGGCTGATCCAATCATCGGCAAAGCCCGTGAGGGACTGAGCCGAGGGCCTCAATCAATCACGTGGCGTTGCAGTGCCGAGCAGCAACCGGGCCACCTCGGCCAGCTCACTTTCCATCGCTGAGCGCTCATCGTCCGAGCGCAGCAGCATCAGGTCGTTGGCATAGCCCATTGCCAGGGCGAACAGCTGCCGGGCCGCACGCGTTGGCGACGCGCACCGGTAGGTACCAGCATCCACGCCGCGCTGCACGATTCCGGCCAAAAGGTCCTGCCACTGCTGGTTCACCGCCAGATAGGTCGCCGACAGTTTGGCGTCATGCATGGCCTCATCCCAGGCATCGAGCCACAACACCCAGGAGTCATCGTCGGTTGCCGGCAAACAGTCGCTCAGAAAGAAAGCGAGTGCTTCGTCCGGTGCCAGGGGTTGGACCGCTACCTTTACCTGCTCAAGCTGCTCGTTAGCGAAGCGGGCGAATGCTTCGCGGCGGAGCTCATTCCAGTCGGCGAAGTAGTGATAGATGTGACTGCGGGAAATGCCCGCGTGGGCGGATATATCGCGTGTTGAGACATTGGCCAGGCCATTCGCTCGAAACAGATGCAAAGCCGCTTCAATGATCTGATCTCGACGGGAAGGAATGGCCAAACGACACCTATTGGGCAGAACTGAATGGAAAGCATATCGACTCAAGCGCTTGAGCGGTCGCTCAAGTAGAATTGAGCGACCGCTCAATTCTACATCTCCACATGAAACGCCTTCCAACTTCAGGGCCGCTCTCAGCACCCGCCACCCAGATCGGGCAGCAGACTGCGGCAAGCACTCTGATTGCCCTCGCAAAGGCATATCCGGGCCAGATCAGCCTGACGCTCTCCCTCGTTGCCGCGGAAAATGCGCTTCTGCTTGCCTACCCGCTATTCGCCGGATTCGCCGTGGACTCGATCATCAAAGGCGATGTGTACAAGGCGATCTGGTACGCAGGGGTGGTGTTGTCGTTCTGGCTGATAGGCGCGGCGCGCAGGGCGATGGACACCCGCGTATTCACCCGCATCTACGCGGATCTAGCGGTCGGCGTAGTGCTGGCGCAGAGACAACAGATGCAGACAACCTCCACGGTCGCCGCACGGGTCGTACTGGCCCGGGAATTCGTCGACTTCTTCGAGAAGCACGTGCCGATCATCACCACCGCGTTGGTCTCGATGGTGGGTGCGGCGATCATGCTGCTGGTGATCGAGCCGTGGGTCGGCATCGCCGCCCTGTCGGTGCTGGTGCTGGGAATGACGGTACTTCCCCGCTACGCCCGACGCAACGAACAGCTGCATGGGCGTCTGAATGACCGGCTGGAGCATGAGATCCGGATGGTGGAACGGGTCAATGCCGGGACCCTTCTTCGCCACTACACGGTGCTTTCGCGCTTGCGCATCTGGCTGTCTGATCGAGAAGCCAGCGCCTTCCTCGTGGTTGGGACCGCCGCTGCGGCCTTGTTCGCACTGACCATGATGCAATTGGCCACCACGAGGGACGTCACGCCTGGGCATGTCTATGCAGTGATGACCTACCTCTGGACCTTCGTTACCAGTCTGGATGACGGGCCAACAATGGTTGACCAGCTGGCTCGGCTGAAGGACATCGGTAAACGAGTGAATCCCGGCCTGGAAGAGGCTACATCGGAACAGACCGATCGCTGAGCCTGTGCGCTGGACTCGCAGCCAAGAGCGGGCCTGCGGACTGAGGCGTGCAGCACACGCCAAAACCAGAGCGCGACGCACCCGTTACGGGTAGCGTCGCGCATTTCAGGCATCAGCAGACTGAACTGACTTAGCTTGCTTCAGCCTGTGGTTCGCGCACCAATGGCCGTTCCGGCGCCGGCTTGCTCGGGAAGGCATGGCGTAGGATCCGCCACATCACCTGGCCGAACTGGCGCGGCAGCGAGCCGGTGTTGTAGTGCTGGCCGTAGCGCGCGCAGATATCCTTCACTTCCACCGCCATCGCCGCATAGCGGTTGGCCGGGATATCCGGATAGAAATGGTGTTCGATCTGATGGCTGAGATTGCCGGTCATCACGTTCATCAACTTGCCACCGGTCAGATTGGATGAGCCACGCAGCTGGCGCAGATACCAATGGCCGCGGCCTTCGTTGCGGATGCATTCCTTGGGAAAGGTTTCGGCATCGGCGGTGAAGTGACCGCAGAAAATCACCACATATGTCCAAACGTTGCGGATGATGTTGGCCGCCACATTACCCAGCAACACCGGCAGGAAGAACGGGCCAGCCAATGCCGGGAACAGCACGTAGTCCTTCAGGATCTGCAGCATCGCCTTGCGACCGACCGGGCGCGCCTGGTTCCACAGCTGCTTGAGGGTCATCTTGCCAACCAGCACGCGGCCGATGCGCAGATCCTGTATGGCGATGCCCCATTCGAACAGCAGCGCGAACACCACCGCCACAAACGGCTGGGCGAGGAAGAACGGATGCCAGCGCTGCTCCGGGAAGATCCGCAGCAGGCCGTAGCCGATGTCATCGTCCAGCCCGCGTACGTTGGTATAGGTGTGGTGGCGGAAGTTATGCGTCTTGCGCCAGTTTTCCGAGGTGCCAGCGATATCCCATTCGTAGGTCTTGCCCTGCAGCTGCGGGTCGCCCATCCAGTCGTACTGGCCATGGATGACGTTGTGCGCCAGCTCCATGTTTTCCAGAATCTTGGACAGCGCGAGCAGCAGCACACCGGCAATCCATGCCGGCACCAGCACGCTGTGCACGAATGCGCCCAGGAACAACAGCGCACGCCCAGCTACACCGGTCCAACGTACAGCTGCCACGATCCGACGGATGTAGCGCGCATCACTGGCACCGAGCAGGGCCTGATGCCTTGCGCGTACGCCGTCCAGTTCATCACCAAAGGTCTGCAGCTCGGCGGGAGACAGCACGCGGTTGTGCACGGAAGACATGACTTACAGCTCCAGGGTCAAATCGGTACTGGCGCTGTTGACGCACAGTTTGAGCGGAACAGACGGCTCGCTGGCGTAGTCGCCGGTCAAGGTATGGCGAGTGATGCCCGAGGTTTTCCCGCAGACACAGGTATTGCAGATACCCATGCGGCAGCCGCTGGCCGGCTTGATGCCGGCTGCTTCAAGCGCTGGCAACAAGGCAATGCCACGCGGCACGGTGAGCGTGCGGCCGGTTTTGAGCAGCTGTATCTGCACACTGCCCTGCTCAACTTCAGCCAGCTGCGGCGCGCTGAACGCCTCGCTGTCGAACTGTGCCACCTGCGCCTGCAGGCGAGCACGCGCGGCATCGACAAAGCCGCCGGGGCCGCATGCCAGCACATGCGCTGCGCCCAGATCGCCGAGACCATCGAGGTCATAACTACCCACGCGCGCTGCGGCCTCACCGGTCACCGCCAGGTGCAGACGGAACGACGGGTGACGCGCGGCAATGGCTTTGAATTCGTCAACGAAGCACAGCTGCTCGCGCTGACGCGCCCAGTAAACCAGATCGACCGAACCCGGCATGCCCTGCGCGTCCAGCTGGCGCAGCAAGGCGCGCATCGGGGTGATGCCGCTGCCTGCAGCCAACATCACCAGCTTCGGCGCCGGGGTTGCCGGCAACAACATCTCGCCGAAGGCCTGCCCCAACGCAAACACCTCGCCGATGGCTGCCTGTTCAGACAGGTACTGGCTCAGCTTGCCACCGGCAATGCGCTTCACCGTGATCGCAAGGCGGCCATTCTCAAGCAAGGCAGGACTGTAGCTGCGCGTGGTCAGGCGCCCGTCCAGCTCGGCACCCAGATTGACGTGTTGGCCGGCCTGCACGCCGCGGAAGTGGCGATTGGTATGCAATTCAAGGGTGACGGCATCGGTGCTGGCCTGGTGGCGCGCCACCAGCCGGGCCAGTGGCCGCCGCAGCGTCCACAGCGGATGCACCCGGGAAGACCAGAAATCAAAGAAGCCTTCACTCAACCAGGGGATCGGCGGTGGCGAGGTATTGCGGTAGACAGCACTCATGTCGCGCACTATACGGCCGAGCATACGACTGTGTATACAGTTGTATATTCCCAGTACAGGCTATGATTCACGCACCTGACCGGCCCGAGCCCCATGACAGCACGCGAACAGCCCCTGCCCGCACAAGACGACCTGCACCCGGCGCGCAAGGCTTCCATCTCGCGTGACGACCTGTTGGCTGCCGCTTTATCCCTGATCGGCCCGCACCGCAGCGTATCCACCCTGAGTCTGCGCGAGGTTGCGCGCGAGGCTGGCATCGCGCCGAATTCGTTCTATCGCCAGTTCCGCGACATGGATGAATTGACGGTTGCACTGATTGATCTGGCAGGTCGTTCACTGCGCACCATCATCGGCCAGGCGCGGTTGCGCGCGGCCGACAGCAATCGTGGGGTGATCCGCCTGTCGGTGGAAACCTTCATGGAGCAGTTGCGCGCCGACGACCGCCTCATGCACGTGTTGTTGCGCGAAGGCACTGCCGGCTCGGACGCGTTCAAGCACGCCGTGGACCGCGAGCTGGAGTATTTCGAGGAAGAGCTGAAAGCCGACCTTGTGCGGCTGGCCGCACTCGATGGTGCAACTCTGCACGAGCCTGCACTGGCTGCCAAAGCCATTACCCGGCTGGTGTTCGCGATGGGTGGCAGCGCGATTGATCTGCCCGAGCAGCGCGACCCTGAGTTGATCGAAGAGATGTCGCAGATGATCCGCATGATCATCACCGGCGCCCGCGCGCTGGCGCGGCATCCGGTCAAGGCCTGATCCAAGCCAACCGACTTTGCGGGGTTGTGGATTGTGGGACCGGCGTAAGCCGCGAAGCTGATGGTCTGCCCAATCACCGTTATCCCTGCGACTCCGTTGGCACCTGCTTCGCGGCTTACGCCGCTCCCACAAAGGTTTGTCGGTGACGCCGCTGCCGAGCATGGCTCGGCACTACCTTTGCAGGCATTGGCGGTAACGGTCGGCTACGCGGTTGGCGAACCACTCGGTGGTCAGTTCGCGGGTGATCTTGGGGCTGTCCAGGCGGATGCCGGGAATCAATGCGCGCGGCAAGGTCTTCCCGGCGCGCGCATCGGCCAGCGCGAACACCTGCGAATGCAACGCGCTGCTACTGAACTCCAAGCGATCCGACTGCGCAAGCGCACGGCGTATCTCACGCTCATCCATACCCAGTCGCGGCGCAAGCCTGCGCACTGCCAGCTCGGTCTGACCCGGCTTGTCGATGGGCGCATCCGGCACCAGCAGATCGCCGTCCAGCGCCAGCGACACGCCGGTCAAACTGCTCACCGCGCTCTGGAACGCGGCATTGCGACTGGCGTAGCGGCCCGCGTTGTAGTCGGCGAAACGATGCACCTTCTGCGTGTACGGCGTCTGGTAGTCGAGTAGATGGGCGATGCCGAAGTACACACCACCGCGCCGGGTGAACACTTCATCGCGGATGCTGCGCACCACAGGGTACGGGTAGTCCTGCGCATTGGCCTGCGCAAATGGAATGCTGACCTGCATCGCACCACCGGTCTGCACGGGATTCTTGCCGGCAAACAAACGCTGCCCCATCGGCACGCGACCGATGATCTCCTCGTACAACTCACTCAAATCACGTTCGCTTCGTACCCGCGCCAACTGCTCGCCGTAGCTGCGGCCATCACTGCCCTTGACCTTCAGACCTGCATCTACCAGCAGTTTCGGCACATGCATGGCCGCAGCACGGCGATCTATTTCGCCTCGCGCAATCCGCGGCAGATTGGGCACCTCGGGATTGGCGCGATAGCCAGACTCCTGTTCGATCACCGCCAACGTTGCGCAGATGTTTTCGACCGAAGGCTCGATGTGCTGCGCGTTGAAGGCCTCGCGGATATCGCCTGCCCAGCCAGCGCGATCGCCTACGGTCGCCGGAATGCGCCTCACGATCTCATCCTGCACCACTGCCGCCGATGGCCCCGGCGGGGACGATGGCAGCGTGCTGCAGGAGGCCAGCGCCAAGGCCGCAAGCAGGCTCAGCAGCGCCTGCGCTGCCGCTCCGGCACACCGCCGAGGGAAAACAACGCAGCTGCTGCTCCGACCATCGTATGTCGCCTGCCTACCCATATACTTTGCACCCTCGCCTGTCCAAATCGCCGAACGTGGCTTGACCCTTGAGCGCCACCGCTGAACAGTACTTCCCGCTTGTGGTCCCCGCCACCTCCCTGCTGTTGGGGTTGGCGCTGCTGGCCGGCTGGCGTTCATTGCGCGAACACCGCTACCTGCTGTGGTTGGCTGGCGGCTACATACTTACCGCGATCCCGCTGGCCGCGCAGATCCTGATGGACAACACTCAGCTGGCGATCTGGTCGCTGCTGACCGGTGCCTTGTACTGTGCGGGCAGCTGGGCCACTGCGCAGGGCTTTGCGGCCAGATCCGGCGGTAAGGTATCCGCGCGAGCCGCACTGGCCATCAGCCTCGGCACGCTGTTGGCGCTGTTCTGCTTCTCGCAGCTCAGTGATGTACTGGGCGCGCGCATCGTCTCCCTCAACCTTGGCATGGGGCTGCTGCTTGCGCTGGCACTGCCGACGCTGTTTGGCCGCGAGCAAGCGGACACGCTGTTCGAGCGCCTGCTGCGCCGGACCTACCTGTTGCTGGTGATGTACGCGATTCTGCGGCCCCTGCTGGCCTGGTTGCTGGCCGGCTGGTTCACCAGCAGCGGCTTGCCGCGCTCAGGGCTGTGGCTGTGGATGCTGGCCTTCAACCTTCTGCTCAATCTGTGGCTGCTGTTTCTGCTGCTGGGCGGGCTGGCCCAGCAACTGATGGGCGAACTGCGCCACGAGCGCAACCATGACCCGCTTACCCTGCTACTCAATCGCCGCGCCTTCTTCGAGATCGCCAACCAGCGCTTGCAACACAGTCCCAGCAACCACTGGGCACTGCTTGCCTGCGACGTCGACCATTTCAAACAGGTCAACGACACCTGGGGCCATGCAGCCGGTGACAACGTACTGCGCCAGGTCGGTGTACTGCTGCAACAGATGACGCGCCCGGGCGATCTGGTCGCGCGCTTTGGCGGCGAGGAATTCGTGCTGCTGTTGCGCTGTGCTGATCTAGCCACCGCCATCCGGATTGCTGAACGTATCCGCATCGGTCTCAGCGAGATGCGCTGCTCACCGGCGAAGCAGACCATGACCGCCAGCTTCGGCGTCACCTTGGTGGCAGCTGCTGATGATCTGGAGAGCGCGCTGGAGCGTGCAGATCTTGCTGTGTACCGGGCCAAGCACGAAGGGCGCAACCGGGTGATTGCCAGCCCATCTCAGGACGACATAGGCAGCCCTCACGCGAGCGAGCCAGCAAGCGACGCTCTGAGCTAAAGCTGAAGCTCCCTTGGCTGTGGCACGCATCTGAGCGCATGGACGCGCGAGCGCCTGCCGTCAGCCATACCACCGGGTGCGCCAGCTTTGCGCTAGGCTTGCCCTTCTTCCAGACAGCACATTCCCGTGAAAACCGTTCACGCCACCCGCTACATCACACCGTTGCGCGAAGGCGGCTCATTGCCAGCGGTGATCGAAGCCGATGACGACGGCATGTACGTCATCAAGTTCCGTGGTGCCGGCCAAGGCCCCAAAGCCCTGATCGCCGAACTGGTTGTTGGCCGGCTTGCGCAGGTGCTGGGCCTGCCGATGCCGGACATCGCCCTGGTTGAACTGGACCGCGAGTTCGCCCGCACCGAGCCCGACCCGGAAATACAGGACCTGATCCGTGCCAGCGAGGGCACCAATCTGGGCAGTGATTACCTGCCGGGCGCAATCAATTACGACCCTGCCGCGATGCAGCCCGATGCCGAACTGGCCTCGCGCATCGTCTGGTTTGATGCCTACACCAGCAACGTCGATCGCACCGCGCGCAATCCCAACCTGATGGTGTGGCACCGCAAGCTCTATCTGATTGATCACGGCGCGGCGTTGTACTTCCATCACGACTGGGAGAACGCCGGCGAAGCCTGTGGCAAGCCGTTCGTGTTGATCAAGGATCATGTATTGCTGCCGTTCGCCAGCCGCATTGGCGAAGCCGACGCGACGCTGGCTCCCTTGCTGACCGACGCAGTCATCGACGGCATCGTCTCGCAGATTCCGGACAGCTGGCTGCAGACCGAGCCCAGTTTTGCCGATGCAAGTGCTTACCGTTCGGCCTATGCAAACTATTTGAAGCGCCGCCTGCAATTGCGCGAAGCCTTCGTACAGGAGGCCATCCGTGCCCACGCTGCATACCTATGATTACGCCATCATCCGCGTGGTACCGCGGGTGGAGCGCGAGGAATTCATCAACGTGGGCGTGATCGTCTCCTGCCCCAGCGCTGGTCACCTGCAGGCCGCCATCGAAATTGATGTCGCGCGTCTGCAGGCGTTTGCGCCGCTGCTGGACCTCGCCGGCGTGCAGCCGTGGCTGGATGCTATTGTCGCAATCTGTCGTGGCGAGCCCGGTGCAGGGCCGATTGCACAGCTGCCGCCGCGCGCACGCTTTCACTTCCTGACAGCCAAGCGCAGCTCGGTGGTGCAAACTTCGGTTACTCATGTAGGTCGAACCGCCAACCCGGCCGGCATCGTCGAGCACCTGCTCGAACGCATGGTGCGCACACCGCGCTAAGTCACCGAAAGGCGCGAGTAAGCAATCGACACCTGTAGTGCCGAGCCATGCTCGGCTGGCGCTCTAGCGGCGGTGCCGAGCCATGCTCGGCTGGCGCTCTAGCGGTAGTGCCGAGCCATGCTCGGCTGGCGCTCTAGCGGTAGTGGCCCGCCAAACCACCCCCACGCCGTACACGCTAAACAACATCACCCCAATCGC